>NZ_DAOLKE010000163.1:0-7900 GCF_035331805.1 Plasticicumulans sp.
CCGGGCGCGCCGCTGCGGCTGTTCGACGGCCGCGGCGGCCAGTGGCGGGCGACGTTGGCGAGCTGCGGCAAGCGCGGCGCCAGCGCGCTCGCCGAAGCGCACGAAGCGCTCGAATGCGAATCGCCGCTCGCCGTCGTGCTCGCGCAGGGCATCGCCCGTGGCGAGCGCATGGATTACGCGCTGCAGAAGGCCGTCGAACTCGGCGTGCAGGCGATCCGGCCGGTGTTCACGGCGCGCTCGAACGTGCAGCTCGACGCCGATCGCCTCGACAAGCGCCTCGCACACTGGCGCGCCGTCATCGTCGCCGCCTGCGAGCAGTGCGGCCGCAACCGCCTGCCGGTGCTGGCCGCGCCGCTGCGCATCGAGGCGCTGCTCGCCGAAACCGCCGCCGGTGACGGCGGCCTGCGGCTGGTGCTCGACCCGCTGGCACAGCACGGCCTGCGTGCGCTCGCGCCGCCTGCGGGACCGGTGACGCTGCTGGTCGGGCCCGAAGGCGGGCTGGCCGAAGCGGAGCTGGCGGCGGCCACGGCGGCCGGCTGGCAGGGCGTGCGGCTCGGTCCGCGCGTGCTGCGCACCGAGACTGCCGGCGTCGCGGCACTGGCCGCACTGGCGGCGCTGTGGGGCGATCTGGGCTAGGTTCGATCGCCAGCACCGGGAACCCCGCGCAGCGCTGCAGACTCCGTCCCCCGGGCTGCTCGCCACAACCGCGGCCTCCCGCCACACGGGCTCGAACCACATGAGGATGCGAAGAACGATGCAGATCCTGACGACGCTGATCGCGCTGGCCGGCTGTCTGGCCATCGGGGCGCTGGTGCTGAACGGGGTGCGCCTCGGCGAACCGCCCGGCATGGGCCGGCGCCTGCTGACCTACCTGAACAACCATGTCGCCGAGACCCGGCGCGGCCACGATTTCCCGGAGCTGGAACTGCGCTGCTACCGGATGTCGCCGGCGCAGCTGTACGACCGCGTCGAACAGGCGCTGCGGGTCCTGAACTGGGAGATCGTCGAGGCCAGCCCGCAGGCGCAGTCACTGCACGCGACCGTGACCAGCCAGCTGCTGCGCTTCGTCGATGACGTGCACATCGAACTGCGCGTCGCCGCCTGCGGCACCGAGCTGCACGTGCGCTCGCAATCGCGCATCGGCCGCGGCGACTTCGGCGCCAACGCCCGCCACGTCATGGAACTGCACCTGACGCTGGACCGGCTGCTGTAGCGCGTCAGGCCAGCGCCCAGGCGATCGCCAGCGACAGCAGCACGACCTGCGACAGCTTCAGCCGCAGCCGCTCGTACCAGAGCGGCAGCGCGTCCTGCACGGTCGCGTGACGATCGGCGGCGTACTGCAGCGCGTAGCCGGCGAACAGCAGGCCGAGGCCGGTGCGCGGCGGGATCATCAGCGCCAGCCAGCCGGCCAGCGCCGGCAGCACGCCCCAGCCGAAGTAGTGCCGGCGGTGATCGAGCGGCTGCTCGCGCAGCGCCAGCCCCCAGTGCACGGCCCCGAGGAAACCGAGGATCACCGCGCCGTAGCCGATCAGCGCCTGCAGCGCGGTGTCGTGCCAGGCCTCGCCGCCGAGGGCGAGCGTGGCGGTTGCGCCGATGAAGGGCAGCAGGCCGACATAGCAGAGCCACTGCGCCGTTTCGGACGCGCGGGCCGGATCCTGCGCGCTGGGGGATGGACCGGCGGATGGACCGGCAGATGGAGTCATGATCGCGGGCTCCTTCAGAGCAGCTTTTCGATCGCTGTGAGCAGTGTGGGGTCTTGCGGGCCGGTCTGCGCAGGAAAACTTGCAACAAGCCGTCCCGGACGGTCGATCCGGTCCTTCCGGAAGCTCCGGCGCGGCGCCTGGCCGGCAGCCGCGCCGAGCGCGCAGCAGAACGGATGCCGGGCGTGGCCGGCCGCGGACGGGGTTCCGGCAGCCGTCGGCGGCACGAGCGCCAGCCTCAGGACGAATCAGGAACGGCGCGAGCGCAAACGGCATGGGGGCTCCCCGGAACGTCAGGACGGGCAGGTCTGATTTGGAACGCGTCCGTCGCCGGCGGTTCGCCTGCCTGCCGATCGCTGCATGGCCGGGCGAGGCGGCATGCAGGTATCATCGGCCGCATCGTTCCTGTCTTCAGCCCGAGGATCCGGGGTCATGCCTTCCGTCCACTCCGGCCTGCGCGCCTGCGCGCTCGCCTGCACGCTGCTGCTCGGCGCCTGCGCCCACCAGCCCCAGCTCGCGCCGCTCGATCCCGAAGCGATCGACCGGCTGCCGGCGTACAACCGCTGGATGTTCGGCGTCAACGAGAAGCTGGACGAATACCTGCTCAAGCCGGTCGCGCAGGGCTATCAGGCGGTGACGCCGCAGTTCCTCGACGACGGCATCACCAACATCTTCGGCAACCTCGCCGACCTGCCGATCGGCATCAACAACCTGCTGCAGTTCAAGTTCCGGGAAGCCGCGCAGGACTTCACGCGCATCGTCTTCAACTCGACCTTCGGCCTGCTCGGCTTCTTCGACGTGGCGAGCTACTTCGGCATCCCGAAGCACGACGAGGACTTCGGCCAGACGCTCGCGCACTGGGGCGTCGGCGAGGGCAGCTACTTCGTGCTGCCGCTGCTCGGCCCGAGCACGCTGCGCGACACCGGCGGCCTGGCGGTCGATGCGTTCAACATCGATCCGGTCTGGGAGATCAACCGCATCCCGGTGCGCAACTCGCTGGTGGGGCTGCGCATCGTCGACAAGCGTGCCGACCTGCTGCGCAGCGAGCGCGTCACCGAAGGCGCACTGCTCGATCGCTACACGCAGATCCGCGATGCCTGGCTGCAGCGCCGCCGCAGCCTGATCTACGACGGCAACGCTCCGCTGGAGCCGCGGCGCCTCGACGCCGACTGAGCGAGCGCTGCAGCGCGCGATGCCCCGCCTGATCTCCCGCACCCGCCGTGCGGCGCTGCTCGAAGCCGTGCTGCGCGGCCTCGCGCGGCTGCCACTGCCGGCCGTGCACCGGCTCGGCGATGCGCTGGGCTGGCTGCTCGCAGCGCTGCCGAACCTGCCGCGCCGGCTCGCGGCGCGCAACCTCGAACTCTGCCTGCCCGAACTCGACGCTGCGGCCCGCGCGCGGCTGCTGCGCGCCAGCCTGCGCGAGACCGCCTGCGGCATGCTCGAACTCGGACCGCTGTGGTGCTGGCCGGCCGAACGCCAGCGCGCGCTGGTACGCGCGAGCCAGGGCGAGGCGGCATTCGCGGCAGCGGTGGCGGCCGGGCACGGGGTCATCGTGCTGTCGCCGCACCTCGGCGCCTGGGAGGTCAGCGGCCAGTACATCTCCTCGCGCTGGCCGATCACCAGCCTGTACCGGCCCTCGCGCCTCGGCATCGACACGCTGGTGCGCAGCGGCCGCGAGCGGCTCGGCGCGCGGCTGGTGCCGACCGATGCCGGCGGCGTGCGGGCGCTGCTCGCGGCGCTCAGGCGCGGCGAGGTCGCCGGCATCCTGCCGGATCAGGACCCCGGCCGCGGCAACGGCGTGTTCGCACCGTTCTTCGGCGTCAGCGCCAACACGATGACGCTGGTCTCGCGCCTCGCCCAGCGCAGCCGCGCGCCGGTATTCCTCGCCTGCGCCGAACGGCTGCCGCGCGGCGCCGGCTTCTGCGTGCATTTCACGCCGTGCTCGCCGGCGATCGGCCGGGAACCGCTCGCGGAGTCGGTCGCCGCGCTCAACGCCGACGTGGAGGCCGCCGTGCGCCGGCTGCCGGCGCAGTATCTGTGGGCCTACAAGCGCTTCCGGACCCGTCCGGACGGCGAGGCGAAGCTGTACTGATGCCGCCCGCTGCCGCCCGCACTGCCCGGGGTGCTCCGGCCTTCGACCGGCGCTGGCTCGGACCGCGCCACTGGCCGTCCTGGGGCATCGCCGGTCTCGCCTGGCTGCTGCAATGCCTGCCGCAGCGCGCGCGTGACGCCTTGGCGCGGCTCGTGCTGCCGCTGGTCTGGCGCCTGACCGGCAGGCAGCAGCACAACGCCCGCATCAATCTCGGCCTGTGCTTTCCGCAGCAGCCGCCCGAATGGCGCGAGCAGGTGCTGCGCGAGCACATCGCGCTGGCCGTGCGCGTGACGCTCGACTACGGCCTGCTGTGGTTCGGCAGCGCCACGGCGATCGGGCGCGCCGTGCGCTTCCACGGCGAGGAGCACCTCGCTGCGGCCCGCGCCGAAGGCCGGCGCGTGATCCTGCTGGTCGCGCACGCGCTGGCGCTCGATTTCGGCATCTGCGCCTTCGGCATCCGCCACCGCGCGCTCGGGCCGTACAAGGCACTGGCCGATCCGGTCATCGACTGGCTGATCGCGCGCGCCCGCACGCGCTTCGAAGGTTCGGTGTTCGAACGCGAGGCCGGCATGCGCCCGGTGATCCGCGGCTTTCGGGACGGGCAGATCCTCGTGTATCTGGCCGACGAGGACCTCGGCCCCGACGGTGCGGTGTTCGTGCCGTTCTTCGCCGAGCCGAAGGCGACGCTCGCGACGCTCGGGCGGCTCGCGAAGCTCGGGGACGCGCGCGTGATCCCGTCGGTGACGCGCTGGAACGCCGCCGAAGGCGTCTACGACTGCTTCCACCTGCCGCCGCTCGCGGATTTCCCGAGCGGTGACGCCGAGCGCGACGCGCGCGCGATGAACGCCGCCGTCGAGGCGCTGATCACCCCCGAGCCGGCGCAGTACATGTGGACGCTGCGCCTGTTCCGCACGCGCCCGAGCGGCCGCGCCAAGCTCTACAAGCAGCGCAAGACCCCGCCCGCCGGCGGCTGAGGACCCTGCCCCATCATGACCGTGCCCCGCCATCCGGCCCGCCAGATCGCCCTCGCCTTCGCCTGCAGCGTCGTGCTGCTCGCCGCCTGCACCGGCCCGACCGGCAGCGAACGGGCGACCGTGACCAGCGATGCCTACCGCCACGCCCGCCCCGGCGAACTGACCGGCAGCGTCAGCTGGCTGCAGCGCCTGCTGCCGCCGCCCGGCGCCGGACTGACGGTCGAACTGATCGAGGCCGGCCCCCGGGCCCGGGTGCTGGCCGAGCAGCGGCTGGCACGACTCGGCGCACCGCCGTGGCGCTTCCGGCTCGAATTCGACCCGGCACGCATCGATCCGGCGCAGCGTTACGTGCTGCGCGCCCGCGTCGACTTCGACGGCCGCACCCGCTTTGCCAACCGTCTCGACTACCCGGTGCTGACTCATGATGCCCCGGCGCACGTCGACGTCATCGTCGATGCAGCGCTGCCATGACCGGAATCACTTGTACTGAACGTGGTTTTGCCTATGCTGCCGGGCCTGACACAGCGAAGGACTGTGTCCCGACCCCGATAGCCGGCGCAGGAAGCGCGCAATACCGAGATTGGACATGTCCTGGTCGCTTTCCTCCGCCCATACGGATTTCCCTGCCTTCGCACCGGCATGGGATGCCCTGAACCGACGGCTGTTCAACGCGCACCCGCTGCTCGACAGCGCATTCATCGCGCCGCTGGTCGAACTGTACGGTCCGGACACGCTGCGCCTCGCCCGCGAGACCGTCGACGGCCAGCTGCGCTCGGCCGCGCTGATCCGGCCGCTGGCCCCCGGTGCCTGGCGCGTGTTCGCGCTCGGCCCGATCCAGATGACTCCGGCGCTGATGGCCCCCGAGGCCGACTGGGACGCCCTGCTGCGCAGCCTCCCCGGCATGGCGCTGCTGCTGAACGTCAACCTGCAGGATCCGCAGTACTCGCATCTCGCCCCCTGCCCGCCGGTGCGCCGCGCCTTCGATCACGCCTGCACCATCGGCATCGCACTGGAGGGCGATTTCGACCGCTACTGGCAGGGCCGCTCCCGCCACCTGCGCCAGAACCTCGGCCGCTACCAGCGCCGGTTGCGCGAGGACGGCATGGCCGTCGAATGGCGCCAGTACGCCGAGCCGGACGCGATCGTCGCGGCGGTCGATCGCTACAGCGTGCTGGAAAGCGCCGGCTGGAAAGGCCGCAACGGCACGGCGCTGCATCCGGACAACCTGCAGGGCGAGTTCTTCCGGCGCGTGATGCAGCGCTTCGCGCACCGTGCCAGCGCCAGGGTCTGGGAGCTCTGGATCGACGGGCAGCTCGCCGCTTCCCGGCTGGCGATCGGCACGCCCGACATGCTGGTCATGCTGAAGACCACGTATGACGAGCAACTCGCCCGCTACGCACCGGGCATGCTGCTGCTGCGCCAGGTCATCGAGGAGGAATTCACGGCCGCACGGCACCGGCGCATCGAGTTCTATACCAACGCCACGCCGGCGCAGCACGCCTGGGCGACCGACAGCCGCTGGATCCGTCACTTCGAGGTCTACCGCAACCGCCTGTCGGCGAGCGTCATCGACGGCGTGCGCCTGAGCCGCGCCCATCCGCGCGCGCTGCTCGGCGGCACGGCGGCCGTGGCCGCGCTGGCGGCGTTTTCGGCACTGCTCAACTGAACCCCGGCGCGATCGGCACGCGGTCCGCAGCAGGGATCGCGCCGTATACTTGCCGCCCTTTTTCCTGCGGCGGCGGACCGATGCAGCCATGAGCCAGACCAATCAGCAGTGGGGCGGACGCTTCACCGAATCCACCGACGCCTTCGTGCAGGCCTTCACCGCCTCGGTGCAGTTCGACCAGCGCATGTACCGCCAGGACATCGCCGGCTCGATCGCGCACGCGACCATGCTCGCCGAGGCCGGCGTGCTGAACGAGGCCGACCGCGCGGCGATCGTCGCCGGACTGGAAGCCATCCGCGCCGAGATCGAGCGCGGCGAGTTCGAATGGTCGATCGCGCTCGAAGATGTGCACATGAACGTCGAGGCGCGCCTGACCGAGCGCATCGGCCTCGCCGGCAAGCGCCTGCACACCGGCCGCTCGCGCAACGATCAGGTCGCCACCGACATCCGCCTGTACCTGCGCGACGCCATCGACGCGATCCTCGCCGAACTCGCGCGCCTGCAGCACGGGCTGGTCGAACTCGCCGAGCGCGAGGCCGACACCATCATGCCCGGCTTCACGCACCTGCAGGTCGCGCAGCCGGTCAGCTTCGGCCACCACCTGCTTGCGTGGTTCGAACAGCTCAAGCGCGACAGCGGCCGTTACCGCGACTGCCGCGCACGCCTGAACGAATGCCCGCTCGGCGCCGCGGCACTCGCCGGCACCACCTATCCGATCGACCGCCACCGCACCGCCAGCCTGCTCGGCTTCGCCGGACCGACCGAGAACTCGCTCGATTCGGTCAGCGACCGCGACTTCGCGATCGAATTCTGCTCGGCCTCGGCGCTGCTGATGACCCACCTGTCGCGCTTCAGCGAGGAACTGGTGCTGTGGGCGAGCGCGCAGTTCGGCTTCGTCGACATTCCGGATCGCTTCTGCACCGGCAGCTCGATCATGCCGCAGAAGAAGAACCCCGACGTGCCGGAACTCGTGCGCGGCAAGAGCGGCCGCGTGCATGGCCATCTGGTCGGCCTGCTGACGCTGATGAAGGGTCAGCCGCTCGCGTACAACAAGGACAACCAGGAGGACAAGGAGCCGCTGTTCGACACCGTCGACACCGTGCTCGGCTCGCTGCGCGCCTTCGCCGACATGGTGCCGGCACTCAGGGCCCGCCCCGAGCGCATGCGCGCCGCCGCGCTGCAGGGCTTCGCGACCGCCACCGACCTCGCCGATTACCTCGTGCGCAAGGGCGTGCCGTTTCGCGACGCGCACGAGATCGTCGGCAAGGCCGTGCGCCTCGGCGTCGACACCGGCCGCGACCTCTCGCAGATGCGCCTCGAAGAACTGCGTGCCTTCAGCGACGCGATCGGCGCCGACGTGTTCGACAGCCTGACCCTCGAAGGCTCGCTCGCCGCCCGCAATCACTTCGGCGGCACGGCGCCGGCGCAGGTGCGGGCGGCGGTGCAGCGGGCAAGGAAGTGGCTGGCG
>NZ_DAOLKE010000164.1:0-7877 GCF_035331805.1 Plasticicumulans sp.
AGTCCTCCGCTTCCATGATCCGCTGCCACAGCCGCTCGACACCGTCGCGGTAGGGTTTCAACTCGTCGCCGGTGATCGTCGCCGGCTCGTCACGAAGTTTCGCCAGATGCGCGCGGCGGCGCAGCTGCCGGTAGGCGTCACGCAGCAGGTTGGCGTCGGCCGAGCGCAGGATGCCGGTGGCTTCGAGCGCGGCGAGCTGGCGGACGTTGTCGGTGTAGCGCACGAGGATCGGCTCCTCGGCCGTGTGGGCGAGCACCAGGTACTGGACGATGAACTCGATGTCGGCCATGCCGCCGCGGTCCTGCTTCAGGTGGAAGGCGGCCGGATTGCGCGAGCCGAGGTGCTCGCGCATCTTCTCGCGCATCTCGCGCACCTCGCGGCGCAGCACGGCCGGTTCGCGCACGCGGGCGAGGACTTCCTGACGCAGCGCGCAGAAGCGCTCGGCGATCGCCGCCGAGCCGGTCACGGGGCGCGCGCGCACCAGCGCCTGATGCTCCCAGGTCCAGGCCCCGGCGCGCTGGTAGGCGGCGTAGCCGTCGATGCTTGCGACCATCATGCCGGCGCGACCGCTCGGGCGCAGGCGGGTGTCGATCTCGTAGAGCACGCCGGCCCCGGTCGGCGCGGTCAGCACGTGGATCAGGCGCTGCGCGAGCCGCGCGAAGAACGTGGCGTTGTCGAGCGGACGCTCGCCGTCGGTTTCCTGCTCCTCGCCGGCGGAATCGTGCAGGAACACCAGATCGAGGTCCGAGCCGTAGCCGAGTTCGAGGCCGCCGAGCTTGCCGTAGGCGATGATCGCGAAGCCGGCGGTGCGCGCAACGCCGTCGACGACGCAGCGCGGCAGGCCGTGGCGGACGGTGACGTCGGCCCAGGCCTGCACCAGCGCCTCGTGCAGCAGGGTCTCGGCGATCGCGGTCAGGTGATCGCTGACCACCATCAGCGGCAGCGCCCCGCTCACGTCGGCGGCGGCGACGCGCAGCACGTTGATCTGCTTGAACTGGCGCAGCACCAGCAGGTGCGCCTCGTGATCGCCTTCGGGCACGCGCGACAGCATCTGCCGGACCTCGGCGGCGAGCGCCTCGGGGCCGGGCGGCGCATAGAGCACGGCCGGGTTCAGCAGCTCATCGAGCAGCACCGGGAAGCGCGTCAGCTGCTCGGCGATCCACGGGCTGGCCCCGGCGAGCGCGACCAGCTGGCCCAGCGCCACCGGCTTCTCGTGCAGCAGCGCCAGATACACCGAGCGGCGCGCGACGGCTTCGAGCAGCGGTGCCAGCCTCGCCAGCGTCACCGCCGGCTGCGGGCCGTTGCCGGCCTCGCGCAGCAGCGCCGGCATCAGCCGGTCGAGCCGCTCGCGGCCGTGCGCGCTCATCGAGCGGTACGCGAGACTGCCCCGCAGCCGGTCCAGCGCTTCGAGCGCGGCCGGCGGATGGTCATAGCCGGCGGCGGTGAGCCGCGCGGCGGCGGCCTCGCGGCTGACCGTCTCGTGCCAGACCGCCGCCAGCGCGGCCATGCCCTCGGCGACCGGCGCCTCGCGCCCGAGCGCGAACACCTGCGCGAAGCGTTCGGCGACGAAGCTGCGGTGCGCATCGAGCGTCTGGCGGAAGGCCGGCCAGTCGGCAAAGCCCATCGAGAACGCCAGCCGCAGCCGGCCGGTGTCGTCCTCGGGCAGGCGGTGGGTCTGGCGGTCCTGCCAGGCCTGCAGGCGGTTCTCGGTGCGGCGCAGGCAGTCGTAGGCATGCTGCAGGCGATCGACGGCGTCCTCGGGCAGCCGGCGGCTGTCGGCGAGCCGCTCAAGCACCTCGCGGATGCCGCGCACGCGCAGCGGCGGCTCGCGTCCGCCGTAGATCAGCTGGAAGGCCTGACCGATGAACTCGATCTCGCGGATGCCGCCGGGGCCGAGCTTGACGTTGTCCTGCAGGCCCTTGCGCTCGACCTCCTGCGCGATCATCGCCTTGAGGTTGCGCAGGCTCTCGAAGGCGCCGTAATCGAGATAACGGCGGAACACGAAGGGCCGCAGCGTCTCCAGCAGGCGCTCGCCGGCTTCGAGGTCGCCGGCTATCGCCCGCGCCTTGATCATCGCGTAGCGCTCCCAGTCGCGGCCCTGCGACTGGTAGTAGGTTTCGAGCGCCGCGAAGCTCGCCACCAGCGGCCCGGAATCGCCGAACGGCCGCAGGCGCATGTCGACGCGGAACACGAAGCCGTCGGCGGTCAGCGCATCGAGCACGCGGATCAGCTTCTGCGCCAGACGCAGGAAGAACTCCTGGTTCTCCAGCGGCCGCGGGCCGGCGGTGCTGCCGTGCTCGGGGAAGGCGAAGATCAGGTCGATGTCGGACGAATAATTCAGCTCGCGCCCGCCGAGCTTGCCCATGCCGAGCACGACCAGCCGCTGCGCGCGCCCGCGCTCGTCGCGCGGCTCGCCGTGGCGCCGGCTCGCCGCGTCGTACAGCCAGGTCAGCGCGGCATCGACGCAGGCATCGGCGAGCGCGCTCAGGTCTTCGAGGGTTTCGGTGAGCTTCGCCGCGCCGGACAGATCCCGCCAGGCGATGCGCACCATCTCGCGCCGGCGCAGCGTGCGCAGGCGCGCCGACAGCACGGCCTCATCGGAACAATCCGCGAGCGCCGCAGCCACGCGCCCGCCGATCGCGCCGGGCATGTCGGGCGCCGCGAGCGCCTCCCCGGCGATCAGCCCGGCGAGCAGGCGCGGCGTGCGCGTGCAGTTTTCGGCGACGAAGTCGCTGCAGGCCCAGACCCGGACCAGCGCGGCGTGCCAGCCGGCGGCAACCGGTTCGATGCCGTCGCGTGCGCAGGCCTCGCAGTAGCGCTGCCAGTGCAGGGCCACGCCCGGACGCAGTGGCTGCGGCACGGTGGCCAGTACGGAATCGAGTTCATGCATGGTGGTGCGCCTCCTGCCGGCGTCTGCACCGAAGGGGTGCATCGGCGCGGCAGGCTCCAGCGTAGCCGCCGGTGCGCGCGCTGGCAGCCGGCGCGTGGCCGCCGGCTGACGCAGGTCAGTGCAGGGTGGCCGGGCTCACTCGCCGCCGAGCATCTGCGCGACCGGCAGCTCCACGCCGTTCAGCGTCAGCTTGCGCTCGCGGTAGTCGATGACGGTGCTCAGGCGCCCGTCGGCACGCTTGAGCCAGCCCTGCGCGAGCAGCTGCGCGAGGTTTTCGTCGTAGACCTGCCGGGCGCGCTCGGCGACCTGCTGCGGGTCGGGTTCGGGCAGCGGCGTGTCGGGCTCGGTGCCGGCCTCCGGGCGGTCCGGATCGGCCTGGGCACCGGCCTCCTCCTGCTGCATGCGGCGCTCCATCTCGGCCATTTCGGCCTCGTTGGCCATGGCCGTGTGCACCTGCTCGGTGACCAGCGCAAGCACGAAGGACTCCGGCACCGCCACCTGCCCCTGCGCGGCCTGCAGGTACTGCAGCGCGGCATCCGGCGCCGACGGATCGGTCGGGGGCTGCAGCGTCAGGGCCAGCCGCGCATCGAGCGGCAGCGGCTCGCCGGTCTTCTCGATGTGCACGTTCTCGAAGGCGAGCACCGGGTGGTGAGGCAGGAATTCCATCATCGCCGCGATCAGGGCCGTCGGATCGGGCGTGCTGCCGGGGCTCAGGGTCGAGAACTCGTCGCCGGCGCGCTGCAGCTTCAGCAGCGTCGGCCCGTGCAGGCGCGAGGCGACGAGGCTCAGCTCGCCGCGGCCCTGCGGCTTGCCGTCGAGCTCCAGCGCCTCCAGCGCGAAGCGTTCGCGGAAGCCGAGGTATTCGCCGTCCTCGGTGGCGAGCACCTGGATCGTGAAGCGGCTGAGCTTCAGGTTGCTCGGCTCCTCGCCGGCACCGCCGGTCACGTGCAGCTCGTCGAGCCCGACATTGGCATCGCCGATCAGCAGCGTCGTCTGGCCGCGCTTCTGGCGGCTGTCGCCGCGCAGGCCGCTCAGCGTCACGTCGGTCGGGCCGGCGAGGCCGATGACGTGCGTGACCAGCCGGTCGAGCCGGAAATCGGCATCGACGCTCGCGAGCCCCGGCGTGGCGGTCGCCGTGAAGCGCAGGCCCTCGATGCGGCCGGAATCGGCGCCGGCGTTGCCGGCCTCGCCCCAGGCGAGCGCCGGGGCGTCGATCAGCAGGTCGATCGTGTCGAGCGCCTCGCGCAGGAAGGCCTGCGGCGGCAGATTGTCCTCGGCCGGCGGGCGCAGGCCGATCAGCAGCCGGCCGGTGACCGGCTGCTGGCCGGGCAGGCGCAGGTCGATGTCGGTGAAGCCGAAGCGCGGCCGGGCCGCGATCGCCTTGCGCCCGATCGCCGCGAGCTGCGCCTGCATGGCCGGCTCCTCGATCGAAGCCGGGCCGCCGGCCTGCGCCAGCGTGCGGTAGAAGCCGCGCAGGTCATCGAGCGCGGCGCGCGCCAGCCGCTCGCCGACCAGCGTGAAGCGCAGCGGCCCGACGTTCTGGCCGTGCGCGAGCACGCGCTCGACCGAGAAGGCCTCGCGCAGGTCGTAGAGCTGGCCGTCGGCACTCGCCAGCGTCACGCGCACCTGCGGCTGCTCGAAGGCGGCGAGCGGCTCGCCGCTGCCATCACCGACCGCGATGCGCTGCGCGGCGATCGTCGCCTGCCCGGGCCAGTAGCCCCCGGCCTGCACGGTCTGGTCAAAATCGAACTTCAGCCCGCCGGCATCGACGATGCGCGGCTCGCGCGGCAGCGGCCCCTGCGGGCTCGGCGGCGGCGTCTGGCTGCCTTCATCGGCCGAAGGGGCCGCGCCGGTGGCGGCATCGGGCAGCTCGGGCACCGCCGGTGCCTCGGGCGGCGGGGCGGCGACGCTGAAGCGCAGCGTCAGGCCGTCGCCGTGCAGTTCGCCGCGCAGATGCCGCTGGCGGTCGAGCACGTAGCGGCCGGTGAGCGGCTTCAACTGCAGCGCGTCACCGCTGGCGGCATCGGCGTAGTCGAGCGCGGCGATCGTCACGTCGTGCGTGCTGCCGCCATCGAAACCGATCTGCGAATCGATGCGCGCCGCCTCGGGAGCGCTGCGCAGCCCCGGCAGCGCCGCGGCACTGGCCGGATCGACGTGCAGCGTCGTGCGCATCGCGCCGAGGCGTGGCGTCCAGCGGCCTTCGGCGAGCCAGTCAGCCGGTGCGATCGGGCCGTGCTGGACGCGGTGTTCGGCGATCAGCGCCAGCGGCGGCGCATCGGCGGCGGCGAACGGCGCCCGCCATTCGATGCGCGTGCGCGCCGTGGCGCTGAACAGGCCGCGCTCGTAGGCGAGGCTGCTCGCGTGCAGGCCGGCCTGCGGATCCTCCAGCGTTGCGAGCCAGTCGCGGTACTGGCGTTCCGCCTCGCGCCCGCCCCACGCCGCCCCGCCGACGACGCCGGCCACGGCCACCGCCACCAGCCCCACGCCTGCCCAGATCGCCTTGCCCATGATGTCCGCCATGCCTCGATGCGGCGCCCTCCGCCGCGCAGGCCGCGAGTATTCCACACGCCGGCGGAGCCTGCGGTACGGCACCGGCCGCAGGCAGCCCCGAAAAGACAGAGCCCCGCCGAAGCGGGGCTCTGGTCAGGCGAGGCGGCCGCACGCGGGCGGCCGCCGGCGCACGGACTTACATCATGTCCATGCCGCCCATGCCACCCATGCCGCCCATGCCACCGGCGGCCGGCTCTTCCTTCTTCGGCAGCTCGGCGATCATGGCTTCGGTGGTGATCAGCAGGCCGGCGACCGAGGCGGCGTTCTGCAGCGCCGAACGGGTGACCTTGGTCGGATCGAGGATGCCCATCTCGATCATGTCGCCGTAGACGCCGGTCGCGGCGTTGTAGCCGTAGTTGCCCTCACCGCCGGCGACGGTGTTCAGGATCACCGACGGCTCCTCGCCGGCGTTGGCGACGATCTGGCGCAGCGGCTCTTCCATCGAGCGCAGCGCGATCGCGACGCCGACGTCCTGATCGTGGTTGTCGCCCTTGACGCCCTTGATCGCCTGCAGCGCGCGGATCAGCGCGACGCCGCCGCCCGGGACCACGCCTTCCTCGACCGCAGCGCGCGTGGCGTGCAGCGCGTCCTCGACGCGGGCCTTCTTTTCCTTCATCTCGACTTCGGTCGCGGCACCGACCTTGATCACGGCGACACCGCCGGCGAGCTTGGCGACGCGCTCCTGCAGCTTCTCGCGGTCGTAGTCGGAGGTGGCTTCCTCGATCTGCGCGCGGATCTGCTGGACGCGGGCCTTGATCTCGGCCTCGGAACCGGCGCCGTCGATGATCGTGGTGTTTTCCTTGGCGACGACGACCTTCTTGGCGGTGCCGAGGTCGGCGAGCGAGGCCTTCTCCAGCGTCAGGCCGACTTCCTCGGAGATCACCTGGCCGCCGGTCAGGATCGCGATGTCCTGCAGCATGGCCTTGCGGCGGTCACCGAAGCCCGGCGCCTTGACGGCGGCGACCTTGACGATGCCGCGGATGGTGTTGACGACCAGCGTCGCCAGCGCCTCGCCCTCGACATCCTCGGCGATGATCAGCAGCGGCTTGCCGGACTTGGCGACGCCTTCGAGCACCGGCAGCAGGTCACGGATGTTCGAGACCTTCTTGTCGCAGAGCAGGATGTACGGGCCGTCGAGCTCGGCGGCCATCGACTGCTGGTTGTTGATGAAGTACGGCGACAGGTAGCCGCGATCGAACTGCATGCCCTCGACGACATCGAGCTGGTTCTCCAGGCCCGAACCGTCCTCGACGGTGATCACGCCTTCCTTGCCGACCTTGGCCATCGCGTCGGCGATGATGCGGCCGATCTGCTCGTCGCCGTTGGCGGAGATCGCGCCGACCTGGGCGATCGCCTTGTCATCGGCGCAGGGCTTGGACAGCTTGGCGAGTTCGCCGACGGCGGCCTGCACGGCCTTGTCGATGCCGCGCTTGAGGTCCATCGGGTTCATGCCGGCCGAGACCGACTTCATGCCTTCGCGGACGATGGCCTGCGCCAGCACGGTCGCGGTCGTCGTGCCGTCGCCGGCGACATCGGAAGTCTTCGAGGAGACTTCCTTGACCATCTGCGCGCCCATGTTCTCGAACTTGTCGGACAGTTCGATTTCCTTGGCGACGGAGACGCCGTCCTTGGTCACGGTCGGGGCGCCGAAGGCCTTGTCGAGCACGACGTTGCGGCCCTTCGGACCGAGGGTGACCTTGACCGCGTTGGCCAGGATGTTGATGCCGCGCACCATGCGCGAACGGGCGTCATCACCGAACTTTACGTCTTTGGCAGCCATTGCTTCGGAAACCTCGGGAATTCTGGATGGAATTCAGGAAATGAATTCTGGAACGGACGAACGGGTGATCAGGCAGTCAGGCGATCGGCGGCGGGCGCCGGATCACTTCTCGATGACGGCCATGATCTCGTCCTCGCGCATCACGAGGACTTCGTCGCCGTCGATCTTGACTTCGCTGCCCGAATACTTGCCGAACAGGACGTGGTCACCGACCTTCACGTCGAGCGGGCGCACGTCGCCGTTCTCGAGAATCTTGCCGCGACCGATCGCGAGCACGGTGCCGCGCGACGGCTTCTCGGCTGCGTTGCCGGGCAGGACGATGCCACCGGCGGACTTGGTCTCTTCCTCGACACGCTTGACGATGACGCGGTCATGCAGGGGGCGCAGGCTCATGCGAATCTCCTCAGAAATACGAGGGTTGGGTTGTGGAGGACGGGCGGTGCCGGACTTGTTAGCACTCACCTTGAGCGAGTGCTGATATTAGGCAGCGACTGTCCCCTGTCAAGGGACGCAGCCGGAAATGGGGCCGCACAGGCGGCTTTCAAGAGCGCCGGGAATGGGCAGCGGACCCCGGACGCCGCCGTCCCCGGGCCGGCGGCGTCAGTCCTCGCGCCGGTACTCGCCTTCCAGGGTCTGCGGTCCGCGCGCGCCCGGTGC
>NZ_DAOLKE010000165.1:0-7851 GCF_035331805.1 Plasticicumulans sp.
GCTCTGGAGGGCAGGGCTGAAGATCAGGAGATTGCCGGTGTGCGCTCACCGCCGGCAGCGGATTCGGTGTCCCGGAAAGCCCATTCCCCGACCCCTGCTGCAAATTGCGCATGGATGTCTTTGATATTAATCAAAATCAATAAATTGTTGATTTTCATGATTTTCCGGCGACCTGGGACGGCGGCAGGATTGCAAATCGTGCAAAGCCGGGCGCCAGCGCGAATGGGGGCGGGGAGCGTGGTTCAGCAGGGATTTGGGAGTAAAGTCCCGCCTTCAGTTTTACCGCCGGCTGCCGACGCATTGGCTGGGGGTGATCCAGATTCCAGAAACGCGGGGGGAATCCGCGCAAGCCCGACTGATCCTTCTTCCGCCGTCCCGCCGGAGTCCTTGTCATGAACGCCCTGCTGCGTCGTTTCCGTATCGGCACCCGGCTCAGAGCCGGGTTTGCCGCCGTGCTGCTGCTGGTCCTGCTGATGATCGCCACCGCGCTCGGCAATCTCGGCGGCATCCAGGACAACATCGATGACCTCGTCCACGACAACGTCCGCAAGATGACGCTGAACACGACGATGATGAATGCGCTGAACCGCATCCATTCGATCATGCGCGACGCGGCGATCAAGGCGCTGAACGGCGACACTGCCGGCGCGCTGCGCCGGCGCGATGACGTGGCCGGTTTCCGCAGCGCCTACGACAACGCCCGCCGCGAACTCGAAACCCTGCCGGCCAGCCCGCAGGGCCGTGCGATCCGCGAACGCATCGACGCCGCGACCCTTGCCGTGCGCCCGTACACCAACCGCGCCTTCGAGCTGATCCAGGACGGCAAGACCGCCGACGCGCTCGCCGTCATCGACGGACCGATGAACGAAGGCCTGCGCAGCTGGCGCGCGGCGCTCGAGGACAACCTGCGCCTGCAGGAAACCGCCAACCGCCAGGTCTACGAAGAAGCCCAGGACGAATACCGCAGCACGCAGGCGTGGCTGATCGGTATCGCCGCGCTGGTGCTGGTGCTCGGCATCGCCACCGCGGTACTGGTCACGCGCAGCATCGTGCTGCCGCTGCGCGAGGCGGTCGGCGTGCTCGGTGCCGTCGCCGGCGGGGATCTTTCGAAGCACGCGCCGGTGGCCGGCAACGACGAACTGACGGTGCTCGCGACGGCGCTGAACCAGGCGATCGACGCCCAGCGCAGCGCACTCGCCGACATCGATGCCGCCAACCGCGAAGCCCAGGCCGCTGCTGCCGCGCAGGCCGAGCAGGAACGCCGGCTGGCCGCGGCCGAACACGAGAAGCGCGAAGCCGAGCGTGCGCAGGCAGAGCATGAACGCATCGAGGCCGCCCGCATGCAGGCCGAGGTTGCGCAGATCCGTGCGGCCGTCCACGAAGCGGCGCACGGCGACCTGCGCCAGCAGCTCGACATCCCGGCCGACCGGCCGACCGGCGAGGTCGCGGATGCCTTGAACCGGCTGTTCGCAGACCTGCGCCTCAGCATCACGCCGATCGGCGAGAACGCGCACACGCTGGCCGCGGCCAGCGAGGAACTCGGGGCGGTCAGCAAGCAGATGAACACCGATGCCGCCACCAACGCCGAGGATGCCGGCCGTGCCGCGCTCAGCGCCGGTCAGGTCAGCCAGCGGGTCGAGAACGTCGCGGCGGCGACCGAGGAGATGAGCGCGAGCATCCGCGAAATCTCGCGCGCGACGGCCGAGGCTTCGAACGTCACCGACGAGGCCGTGCGCGTGGCCACCGATGCGCAGGCGCTGATCCAGCACCTCGGCGAGAGCAGCAGCCACATCGGCGAGGTCGTGAAGCTGATCAGCTCGATCGCCGAGCAGACCAACCTGCTGGCGCTCAACGCAACCATCGAGGCCGCACGGGCCGGCGAGGCCGGCAAGGGCTTTGCGGTCGTGGCCGGCGAGGTCAAGGAGCTGGCGAAGGCGACGGCCGGGGCCACCGACGAGATCGCGCAGCGCGTCACCGGCATCCAGACCGACACCCAGGGCGCGATCGCGTCGATCGGCCGCATCTTCGAGATCATCCGCCGCGTCAGCGACATCCAGACCAGCGTCGCCGGCGCGGTCGAGGAACAGAACGCCGTCGCCAACGACATCGCCGGCAACCTCGCGCACACGGTGCAGGCCAGCGGTGAAATCGCCCGGGGCATCGACCGCGTCGCCCAGACTGCGTCCAGCACCGAGCAGGGCAGCCGCGAGATCCAGCAGGCCGCCGGCCAGCTCGCGAAGATGGCCGCGCAGCTGCAGGAGCTGGTCGGGCGCTTCCGCTGCTGAGCCGGAGGCCGTCCAGGGACGCGCAGCGCGTTTTCCGGCAGGCAGAAAGCCATCGACCCCGTCCGGCCGGACGGGGTCGATGGCTTTCAGGGCAGCGGATGCCGCGGCTTCAGGAGGCGGCCGAGCGGGTGCCGAAGCCGAACGAGAACAGGTGGCGCACGCTGCCGAGCAGGCGCTTCAGCAGGCCGCGGCGCTGCAGGCGTTCGGCGACGGCCGGAGCCTCGGCGGGGCGGTGGCGGGCGAGGGCACCGGGTTCATTGCGCAGGAACTCGTGCTTGCGCAGCGCCGAGCCGAGGGCGAGGCGCAGCACCGAAGGCTTGACCGGCTTGCCGATCAGCCGGAACAGCTGGCCTTCGTTGATCAGGTCGATGACGGTCGGACCGTCATGCAGCGCCGTGACCATCACCGACAGCACCGCCGGGTGCGTGGCCTTGATGCCCTTGATCACATCGGTCATGTCCTCGTCGGCGACGCGCACGTCGGAGACGACGATGCCGATGCCCTCGTGCTGTTCGAGCAGGGCGATGGCCTGATCGGCGTGGCGGGCGACATGTACCGGATGCGTGCTGCCGAAGTCGGCCCGGACCAGATCGAGCAGTTCGCGACCATCGTCGACGACCAGGATGCCGACGCCGGTGCCCTGGGCGGCGGCCGGCACCAGATCGGGAGCGCCGTGCACCGGTTCGTTGGCCGGGGCCAGCGAGGCGGAGGCGGCAACGGCGACGGTCGCGAGCAGGTCGTTGCCCCAGGGCTTCTGCACGAAGCGGAACACTTCGCCTTCGTTGATGCTGGCAGTGATCGCCGAGAGGTCCGACCACGCGGTCAGCAGGATGCGCATCGTGCGCGGCGAGCGCGTCGCAAACTCGCGCAGCAGCTCGACGCCGGTCATGCCCGGCATGCGCTGGTCACTGACGATCACGTCGATGTCGTGCGTGCCGAGCAGCTCCAGCGCGTCCCGGGCGGAGTTGGCGGTCAGCACCGCGTACTGGCCGGTGCGCCGGAACAGCGCCGACAGCGAACGCGTGATCGGTGGTTCGTCATCGACGAACAGCACGGTCGGCAGCTTGCTGCCGGCGGGCTGCGGGCGGGTGCCGGAAACGGGAACAGGAACGAGATGCGGCGTCGTGCTCATCGGGGGTCCCTCAGGCAGCCGCGCCCAGCGGGCGCAGAGGTTCGGACGGGTCCGGATTGCCGGCCGGGCGGGGGGCGGCAGCGGTGGTGGCCGCAGCATCGACCGGAGCGGCCGCGGCAAGTTCGGCGGAGGCATCGACCGGCAGATCGAGCGTGAAGCTCGCGCCGTGCCCCGGCGTGCTGTCGACGAGGATGCGTCCGCCGTGGGCACGCACGATCTGGTGCGCGAGGTGCAGACCGAGGCCGGTGCCCTTGCCGACGTCCTTGGTCGTGAAGAACGGATCGAAGATGTGGTCGCGGATCTCGGCCGGGATGCCGCAGCCGGTGTCACTGACCACCAGCCGCACGCGCCGGCCCCGCGCGTGCAGCTCGGCGCTGATCGTCAGCCGGTGCTCGGCGGCGCCCTGCATGGCGTGGCAGGCGTTGACGACCAGATTCAGCAGCACCTGCGCGAGCTGGCCGGGCGCGCAGATGATCGCCGGCAGGTCTTCGGCGTAGCGGGTGTCGATCCGGGCGCCGCACTTGCGGATTTCCGAGCCGGCGATGCTGAGCACGCTCGCGACCAGCTTCGGGATCTCGGTGCTGACGACCTGACGCTGGTCGAGCCGGCTGAAGCTGCCGACGGCCTCGACGATGGCCTGGATGCGCGTGGTGCCGTCGGCGCAGTCTTCGAGCAGCTGCATCAGCTCGGTCGCCGTTTCCTCGCGTACGAAGGTTTCGGCGGCGATCAGCGTGCGCCCGAGTTTCAGCGCGCGCGCATCGGTGTCGGTCCCGGGCTGCTGCGCCTCGCGCCAGTCCTTGCTCAGGCTGGCCAGCGTGCGGGCGTGATCGACGCAGACATCGAGGTTGCTGCGCGTCCAGGCCAGCGGGTTCTTGATCTCGTGGGCGATGCCGGCCGCGAGCGTGCCGAGGCCTTCGAGGCGACCGGCCTGCACCAGCGCCGCCTGGCTCTCGTGCAGTTCGCGCGTGCGTTCGGCGACCAGGCGTTCGAGCACGCGCCGGCGACGGGCACCGAGCGCGAGCGCGAGCGCCGCGACCACGGCGAGGCCGATCACGACCGCCTGCGCCAGCCGGTGGAAGCGATCGGCACCGAGCACGTCGGGGCGCGTGGCCCAGTCGCTGTCCGGGCGGCCGTACCAGACCAGCCAGCCGCGCGCCGCGCCGGCGAGGCCGAGCGGCATGGTTTCGGAGTAGATCGTGTCGGGGGCGGCGCGCTGCTGGCGGATCCAGCCGGCAGCACGGCCGGCCTCGCCGCCGGGACCGCCGGCGACCAGATAATCATGATCGGCGTTGTAGAGCGCGAAGTTGCCGTCCTCGGCACCGGCGCCGATGGCGGCGGCCAGCGCGCGGGACGGCAGTACGACGGCGACCGCGCCGCTGAGCGTGCCATCGGTGGCGTAGACCGGCACCGTCCACAGGAAGTGGCCGGCACCGTCCGGATCGAGGCAGTCCGGCACCGCCCGGGCGCCGATCGCCGGATAGGCCGACCACGGCACGGCGTTGGCGCGCGGGTGCTGCTGCTGCAGGTATGCGAGCTGCCCGCGCAGGCGTTCGTCGAGCAGCGCGTCGCTGCGCGCCGTGCAGTCGGCGCTGGCGGCCTTGCGCGGGGCGGTCCACGGCAGCACGGTCACGGCATCGAGCCGGTACGGCATCGGCGCATCGCTGCCGGTGCCGACCACCAGCAGCCGCTGCGGACGCAGGCGCTGCTGGCCGAGGAAGATTTCGCCGATTGCCGCGGCGGTTTCCGGTTCGGCGGCTCCGGCCGGACCCTGCGCCTGCACGGCCGGCAGACGCGCGATCGCGCGCAGGCCGCGCGCCAGCGCACCGAGTTCGATCTCGACCTGTTCGCGACGGGCGAGCAGGCGCTGGTGGCTTTCCTGGATGTAGGCGGCGCGCGTCGCCTCCAGGTCGATGGCGTGTTTTTTCTGGATCGCCCACAGGCCGGCGGCCGTGGCGGCGACGAGCAGGACACCGGCGGCGACGATGCCGGCGGTGGCGGACTGGCGTGGCGATTGCGGCATGGTGTGGCCTCCCGTGGCATCTGCCGGCATTCGTTCGCAAGCGCGGACCGGCCCCGTGGCCCGGCTCGATACGGGTACTGCGCTTCAGCTGGAACCGGCGGGAGCCGGTCGGAAAAGCCAGTGATGGATGCGGTGGCGGCGGCCTGCCGTTCCTGCGTGGGAGCGGCATGAATCCGTGCCTGACCCGAGTAACCGTGAAAATCGCTCGGAATTGGCGATCAAGCTGGCTGCCGTCCGCCGGAGCGTCAAGTGACGGTACGGTCAGGTTCCGTGCTCCGGCGGTCGGCCACAACCGGCAAATGCCGCATGTGCGGCCAGCGGAGGCGTCCGCGCAGACGCCGCAAACCGCCGTGGCGCCCCGATGCAGCCGGGGGACTTGAAACCGCCGGCCGGTGCCCGCATGTCCGGCCGCGTTCCCTCATCCACCGAGCCGGAGACCGATCCGACCATGACCGTCGATACGCACAAGGAAACGCTGGGCTTCCAGACCGAGGTGAAGCAGCTCCTTCACCTGATGATCCACTCGCTGTATTCGAACCGGGAGATCTTCCTGCGCGAGCTGATCTCCAACGCGTCCGATGCCTGCGACAAGCTGCGCTTCGAGGCCCTGACCGATGGTGCGCTGTTCGAGGACGACGCGACGCTCGCCATCCACATCGCCGCCGACAAGGACGCGCGCACGCTGACCATCCGCGACAACGGCATCGGCATGAGCCGTCAGGAGGTCATCGACAACATCGGCACGATCGCCCGTTCCGGCACGCGCGCCTTCTTCGAGCAGCTCTCCGGCGACCAGCAGAAGGACGCCTCGCTGATCGGCCAGTTCGGCGTCGGCTTCTATTCGGCGTTCATCGTCGCCGAGCGCGTGACGCTGACCACGCGCCGCGCCGGCCTGACCGCCGGACACGGCGTGCGCTGGGAATCGGCCGGCGAGGGCGACTACACGCTCGAATCCATCGAGCAGGCCGCGCGCGGCACCGAAGTGACGCTGCACCTGCGCGAGGAAGCCGCCGAGTTCCTCGACGACTGGCGGCTGCGCTCGATCATCACCAAGTACTCGGATCACATCCAGCTGCCGGTGATGCTGACCGTCAGCAAGCCGGCCGAGGAGGAAGGCGGCGAGGCGACCCGCGAGATCGAGCAGGTCAACAAGGCCTCGGCACTGTGGACGCGCGCGAAGGGCGACATCAGCGACGACGACTACAAGGCCTTCTACAAGCACGTCGGCCACGACTTCCAGGATCCGCTCGCCTGGACCCACAACCGCGTCGAGGGCAAGTACGAGTACACCTCGCTGCTGTACGTGCCCGGGCGTGCGCCGTTCGACCTGTGGGACCGCGACCAGAAGCACGGCGTGAAGCTGTACGTGCAGCGCGTGTTCATCATGGATGACGCCGAACACCTGATGCCGCGCTACCTGCGCTTCGTGCGCGGTGTCATCGATTCCAACGACCTGCCGCTGAACGTCTCGCGCGAGCTGCTGCAGTCGAACAAGGTCATCGACTCGATCCGCTCCGGCTCGGTCAAGAAGGTGCTCGGCCTGCTTGAAGAGATCGCGAAGAACGAACCCGAAAAGTACGCGACCTTCTGGCAGGAATTCGGTCGCGTGCTGAAGGAAGGCCCGGGCGAGGACTACGCCAACCGCGAGCAGATTGCGAAGCTGCTGCGCTTCGCCACGACCCAGGCCGACACGCCGGAGCAGAGCGTCTCGCTCGCCGATTACGTCGCGCGCATGAAGGAAGGCCAGACGGCGATCTACTACATCACCGCCGATTCCTTCGCCGCCGCGAAGAACAGCCCGCACCTCGAAGTGTTCCGCAAGAAGGGCATCGAGGTGCTGCTGATGTCGGAGCGCGTCGACGAGTGGCTGATGTCGCACCTCGAAGAATTCGACGGCAAGCGTCTGGTGTCGGTCGCCAAGGGTGCGCTCGATCTCGGCGCGATCGAATCCGACGAGGAAAAGGCGCAGCAGAAGGAAGTCGAGGAGCGCTTCAAGGGCCTGGTCGAGCGCGTGAAGACCGTGCTCGGTGACGCGGTCAAGGACGTGCGCCTGTCGCAGCGCCTGACCGATTCGCCGGCCTGCCTCGTCGTCGAGGAATACGCGATGAGCGCGCATCTGGAGCGGCTGCTGAAGGAAGCCGGTCAGGACGTGCCCGGCAGCAAGCCGACGCTGGAGCTGAACCCCGAGCACCCGCTGATCGCGCGCCTCGATGCCGAGGCCGAGGACACGCGCTTCGCCGACCTCGCGCACCTGCTGTTCGGTCAGGCGACGCTCGCTGAAGGCGGCACGCTCGAAGACCCGGCGACCTTCGTCAAGCGCCTGAACGGCCTGCTGCTGACGCTGGCGGCCTGAACCGGCGGGCTTCGGCCCGCCCGATGCTCAGATGCGGCCCGTCCGGGAAACCGGGCGGGCC
>NZ_DAOLKE010000166.1:0-7819 GCF_035331805.1 Plasticicumulans sp.
GAAGTTGCCCTGCACGAGTTCGATTTCCGCCTGCCACAGCAGGCCGAGCGACTGCGCATCCTCGACGTAGCCGGCGATGATGCGCGGGCCGGTGCTGCGGATGCGGTGCACGAGTTCGCGCATCCAGTTCTGGCGGCCGGGGTTGGTCGCGAGGTTGGCCGTCAGGCTGCGGTCGAGCTTGACGTAGTCGAGCGGCAGGTTCGGCAGCAGCGCCAGCGATTCCTCGGCGGCGGCGAAGTGTTCGAGCGCCGTGCCGTAGCCGGCGGCGCGCACGCGGCGCAGCAGTTGTTCGGTGCGCCGCGGCACGACCAGCAGCGTCGCCTCGGAGATCTCGAACACGCAGCTGCGCGGCTGCACCGAGACCTTGGCCAGCATCGCCTCCAGCCACTCGGCGAAGCCCGGATCGGCGACCGAGGCGCCCGAGAGCTTGATGAAGAAGCAGGTGTCGCCCTGCTCCTTCAGCCGGCCTTCGAGCCCGCGCAGCGCGCGGCTGACCACCCAGCGATCGAGCAGGCGATCGAGGCCGAGGCGGGTCGCGGCGCCGAGGAACTGCTCGGGCAGCAGCGTGCGGCCCTCGGTGTCACGCATGCGCAGCAGGACTTCGTAGCGCTCGCCGTGGTCACCGGCGAGGCTGGTGATCGGCTGGTACATCAGGAACAGCCGGCCTTCCTTGATCGCGCCGCTGATGCGCCCCATCCAGTCGCGCTGCTCCTCGCCGCCGGGGCCGCCGGCCAGCACCGGATGCAGGCGCACGCGATCGCCGCCCTCGCGGCGCAGCGCCACACAGACGGCCTTGCCGGCCTCGACCGACTGTTCGAGCATGCCGGATTCGGCGCGCGCGACGCCGACATAGACGCTCGGGCGGTTGCCGTGGCCGAGCTCATCGAGCGTCACGCAGCCGAGCGCATAGGCCACGTCGCGCGCGAAGCTTTCGAGCTTCGGCAGATCGACCCGGCGCGCGAACACCAGAAAGGCACCATCGGCGTTCATGCCGGCGATGTCGCTGCCGAGCAGCTGGTCATCGAGCGCATCGGCGAAGCGCGCACGCCAGCGCGCGCGGCGCAGTTCGCTCATGTCGCCCTGCAGCAGGTTGTCGACGGCCACGTACAGCAGCGCGCCGATGCCGGCGTCGTTGCGCGCGAGCGCCGTCTCGACCAGCTTGCGGAAGGCCTCGACCGTCGCCAGCCCGGAGCTGGCGTCGCGGTGCGTGAAGTCGCGGATCGCCGAACCGTGGCGGCGGCGCTGGCCGGCGGCATGGGCGCGCACTGCCCCGACCAGCAGGCCCGGTGCGGTCGGCTTCGGCAGCACCTCGACGCCGCCGCCGGTCAGCACCGGCAGGCGGTCCTCCTCGGCGGCGAGCAACAGCACCGGCAGCTGCGCGAGCGCAGGCTCGTCGCGGATCAGGCGCATCAGCGTCGGTGCGTCGGCCTCGGGGATGCCGGCATCGAACACCAGCACGTCGGGCTGTTCCTCGGCGGCGGTTTCCAGCAGCAGACCGGGATCGTCGAGCGTGCGCACGTGACAGCCGCTGCCGCGCAGCATGCCGGCGAGCCGCTCCAGGCGCACCGGATCGGCATCGAGCAGCAGCACGCGGTGCGGCTGCGGCTGGCGGTTGCCGATCAGCGCGTGCAGCCGGCGCGCGAGCCGGGCGCCACCGAGCGGTTCGACCAGACAGGCATCGGCCCCGGCGGCGAGCGCCTGCAGCCGGCAGCGGCTGTCGGTCTGCGGCGCCACCAGCACCACCGGCAGGTCCTCGTGCAGGCCGGCGAGGCGCAGTTCGGAGACCAGCCGGGCCCCGGCGCGGGGATCATGGGCGTCGCCGAGCAGCAGCACCGCCTGCGGCAGCTGCAGCGACAGCGCCAGATGCAGGGCCTGCAGGTCATCGAAGGTTTCGGCCTTGTAGCCGTGTTCGCCGAGCCGCGTCGTGTAGCCGGCCATGCGTTCGGGCGCGTCGCCGAAGACGTAGACGCGCGGGCGGTGGTCACCGGTCTCGTCGCGGGCCGGGCCGGTGGCACCGGCCTTGCGTGCGACCGGCACCGGCTCGGCTTCGGGGCCGACGATTGCGTCGTGCAGGCGGCGGATTGCATCGGCGAGCCGCACCTGCTCGATCGAATCCGGACGTTCGCCGCTGCGCACGAGTTCGCGCAGCAGCGTGTCGACGGTGCGCACGCGCACGGCCAGGCCGCGTTCATCGAGCGAGAGGCATTCCTCGACCAGGCGTCCGGTGATCTCGCTGACGGCGTTCAGGGCCTCGGCCGTACAGGCCTGGGCCGCCGCCTGCCCCCAGCGCAGCAGCAGTTCGCGGGCCAGCGCGACGAGCTGGATGCGTTCGCGCTCGACGCCGGCGCTGACGGCCGTGCGATCGCGTGCAGCACGCTCGACTCCCATGTCCCACCTCCTGAATAGACGTTTGCAGCGGCTGCAACGGTTGCCGGCAGCCGTCCCTGGACGTTCCGGCCAGTTTGCTACGATCCCTGCACCCCACACCAGACCGGAGTTCCGCCGATGCGTGTCCTGACCCGCCTGTCGCTGCTCTGCCTCGCCGCCGTGCTTGCCCGGGGGGCGCACGCCGAGGAGATCGGCAGCGTCGATACGGCCTTCAAGCTGCTCGGTGCCAACCACAAGATCGTCGTGGAAGCCTTCGACGATCCGAAGATCGACGGCATCGCCTGCCACGTCGCCAAGGCCCAGACCGGCGGCATCAAGGGCAGCCTCGGTCTGGCCGAGGACAGCTCCGATGCCAGCATCGCCTGTCGCCAGGTCGGCCCGGTGGTGTTCAGGGAAAGCTTCCGCGACGGCGAGGAGGTCTTCACCGAGCGCCGTTCGATCCTGTTCAAGAAGCTGCGCGTCGTGCGCTTTCTCGACCGCAAGCGCAGCACGCTGGTGTATCTGGTCTACAGCGACAAGCTGATCGACGGCTCGCCGAAGAATTCCCTGAGCACCGTGCCGGTGATGCCGTGGCCGACCGGCAGCGTCGCCCTGCCGCCGCCGGCGCGCTGAACCGCGACGGCCTCAGCTCGTGACCTGGTGCTGGATCACCTCGTCGGGCTGCTGCACGAAGTTGCCCTGCACCAGTTCGACCTGCGCCTGCCACAGCACGCCGAGCGACTGCGCATCCTCGATGTAGGCGGCGATCACCGCCGCGCCACCTTCCTTGAGCTTGCGCACCAGTTCGCGGATCTGCGTCTGGCGCGCCGGCTCGGCAGCGAGCTGCTGCGTGATCGCACGATCGAGCTTCACGAAGTTCGGCAGCAGCGCCGAGACGCGCAGCAGCGCGTCGGACTGGCCGTCGAAATGCTCGATCGCCACCGCCTGCCCGATCTCGCGCACCGCCTGCGCCAGCGTCGAGCAGCGCTCGAACTGCGCGAGCACCGTCGCCTGCGAGAACTGGAACACGCAGCTGCGCGGCCGGATCGTCACCTTGCCGAGCATCTGGCGCAGCCACTCCGGGAAACTCGGATCGGCGACCGAGGCCGTGCCGAGCTTGACGAAGAACACCGTGCCGGGGTGATCCTGCTGGCGCGCATCGAGTCCGCGCAGCGCCCGGCTGACCACCCAGCGATCGAGCAGGCGGTCGAGCCCGAACTTGGCGGCAACCGGCAGGAACTGCCCCGGCAGCAGGGTCTGGCCGGAAGCATCGCGCATGCGCAGCAGGACTTCGTTCCACTCGCTGCGATCGGCGACCAGCAGGTTGGTGATCGGCTGGTAGACCAGGAACAGCCGGTGCTCGCGGATCGCGTCGTTGATGATCGAGTGCCAGCGCCGCTGCTCCTCGAGATCCGGCGCGCTGCTCGACACCAGCAGCGGCTGCAGGCGCACGCCGGCGCCGGCCTCGCGCGCCTGCTGCGCGGCAAGCTGCGCGGCATCGCCGATCAGGCCATGCACCGGCCCGGCGTCGGCGCGGCAGACGCCGATGCTCGGCACCAGCCGCGGCCCCGGACCGAGATCGGACAGCTCGACGCCGCCGATCGCATCGATCAGCGCCCGCGCGTAGCTCTGCAGGTTCGGCAGATCGGGCTGGCGCGTGCTGATGATCACGCGCCCGGCGTTGTCCCAGC
This sequence comes from Plasticicumulans sp., assembly GCF_035331805.1. Classification (NCBI taxonomy): domain Bacteria; kingdom Pseudomonadati; phylum Pseudomonadota; class Gammaproteobacteria; family Candidatus Competibacteraceae; genus Plasticicumulans; species Plasticicumulans sp. The sequence continues at coordinate 4,059 of NZ_DAOLKE010000166.1, forward strand.
CGACGATGTCGTTGCCCTGCTGGCGCTCGCTGATCACGCGCGCGATGCGCGTGCGCACCTGTTCGAGGCGCGCCGCGTCGAGGCGTTTCGACCAGTCGAGATAGCCACCGAGGCTCACGTACAACAGCGCCGACAGCGCGCCCTCGGCCTCGCGCGGATGCGCGAGCCGCGCTTCGAGCGCTTCGGTGAACTGCGCCATCGTCAGCAGGCCGGTGACGGTGTCGGCGCGATCGGGCCGGCGCGCGCGCGAGAAGTTCTGCCGGTACTGCATCGCCCGGGCACGCACGCGCTCGATGAAGCGCACCGGGTCGGCGGGCTTGACGATGACATCGACGGCACCGGCGACGATCACGCGCGCATGCGCGGTCGGATCGCTCTCGCCGGAGAGCAGCATCACCGGCGTGTTCGCGAACTGCGGTTCCTCGTGGATCAGCCGCGTCAGCTCGCAGCCGTCGGCCTCGGGCATGTAGAGATCGAGCACGAACACATCGGGCTCGAAGCCCTGTGCGGCTTCGAGCACGCCGAGCGGATTCGACAGCGCCTTGACCTCGAAGCCGGCCGCCTGCAGGCGGCTCGACTGCAGCTCCAGGAAGGCGCGGTCGTCATCGACCATGACGACGCGATACGGCGCCGGCTCCTGGTGGCTGATCAGCTCGCCGAGCCGGGTGGCCAGTTCCGGCGCGGCGACCGGCTTGACGAAGTAGCCGACGCCGCCGGCGCGCAGCGCGATCAGCTTGGTGCGGCTGTCGGCGCGCGCCGACAGGAACAGCACCGGGCAGAGCAGCTTGCCGGCGCGGCGCAGCTCGCTGACCTGATCGGCACCGCCGAAGACGCCGTGCGGCGCGTCGATGTCGGCGATCAGGGCCGCCGGCTGGCGGCTGGCCATCGCATGCACCAGCGCATCCCAGTCGACGAAGGATTCGGCCGCATAGCCCTGGGCGGCGAGCTGCAGCGACAGGAACTTCGCCTGCGCCGGCTCGGAATCGACCAGGAACACGCGCGGCGCGCTGGCCGGTGCCGAGGCGGCCACCGTCATCGACGCGCTCTCGGGCGTGCGGCCGGTGCTGGCCGACTGCGACAGCGCCGCCGCCAGTGCCTCGACGCGCTCGCCGAGCGCCTGTGCGCGTGCCGGGTCGGGACGCTTGCCGCTCCAGCCGGCCTCGCGCAGCGCGGTGTCGAGCGCCTGCGCCTGTCCGGCCAGCGCGAAGCCGGCGGCCTGCGCGCAGGTGTCGGCCAGCCCGCGCACGAACATGCGCAGGTCGACCATCTCGGCGGCTTCGAAGTGGCTGCTGCGGGCGCGCTGCCAGTGGCGACGCAGATCGCTGGCCAGCGTCGACAGCAGCGTCCGGTCCTCGTCGCGCAGGACAAGCCCGGGTTCACGGCTGGCTGGCAACGGTTCGAGCGGCATCACTCCCTCCTGACTGGACAGGCCGGCCATCTTACCGATGGCGGCCGGCGCCCGGGCGCCGGCGTCACCGGCCTCCGCTGCGGGCGCTGTAAACAAAATACACGGCAGCCGGCAGCCGGCTGGATGATCTGGCAAGCCAGACTAGCACCGGCACCGGCCGCAATCATGAACGCTGCGCCGCAGCAGCGGCGAGCAGCGGGCGCAGGTCGAGGCCCCCGGCGTGGCTTGCCGGCAGCGGACACCATGCCAGCGTGCCGAGACAGGGCGCCGGCAGCAGGGCGGTGAGCGTGGCGAGGTTGTCATCGGCCAGCGCCATGTCCGGATCGATGCGGTTGGCGATCCAGCCGGCGAGCGGCAGGCCGGCGGCGAGGATGGCATCGGCACTGAGCAGCGCGTGGTTCAGGCAGCCGAGCCGCAGACCGACGACCAGCACCACCGGCAAGCCCAGGCGCTGCGCGAGCGTGGCGAGTTCGCCCCCGGCACCGAGCGGCACGCGCCAGCCGCCGACGCCCTCGACCACCAGCCAGTCGGCACCGGCCGCAAGACGGCGGGCGCAGTCTTCGATGTGCGCGAAGTCGATGCCGCAGCCGGCCGCGCGCGCCGCCAGATGCGGCGCGACCGGCGGCGCGAAGGCGTAGGGATTGACCAGCGCGTAGTCCGGCGCCCCGGCCGAGGCCGCGATCAGCGCCAGCGCGTCGTCGTTGCGCAGGCCCGCGGGCGTGGCCTCGCAGCCGCTTGCGACCGGCTTCATGCCGACTGCGCGCAGGCCGCGCGCCGCCAGTGCCTGCAGCAGCGCCACCGCCGCGCGCGTCTTGCCGATGCCGGTGTCGGTTCCGGTGACGAAGCAGCCGGCAGGCAGGGCAGCGTTCACGCCGCCGGCCCGGCCGGCGGCCGGCGGCGCAACCCGGACAACGGGAAGGTCGCGACCCCGCCGGGGCCATCGACCGACAGCTTCTGCGCCGGCGCCCAGGCATGGCCGTAGACGACCTCGTAGCTTGCCGGCAGCACGCCGTCGCGGCGCTCGCGCTCGTAGGCGGCGCTCATCGCCGCAAGCCGGCCGCGACCGGTCAGGCCGCGCGCGCGCGTATCGAGCACATTGTGCGCACCGATCGCCTTCAGCTCGCGCATCAGCGCCAGCACGTCCGGATAGGTCAGCGTGAAGCGTTCGACATCGAGCACCGGATCGGCGAGCCGGGCGCGTACCAGCGCATCGCCGACATCGTGCATGTCGGTGAAATCATTGACGTGCGGCCGGTCATCGACCGCCGCCCACGCCGCGCGCAGCTCGCGCAGCGTGTCCGGCCCGAGCGTCGTGAACAGGAACAGCCCGCCCGGGCGCAGCACGCGGCGCACCTCGGCGAACACGGCATCGGGCGCGCCGCACCACTGCAGCGTGAAGTTCGACCAGACCAGATCGAGGCTGTCATCGGCAAACGGCAGGCGCGCGGCATCGGCGCAGACCGCGCGCAGGCGCCGGAACCAGCCGGAGCGGGCGCGCGTGCGGGCGCACATCGCCGGAGCCAGATCCGCGCCGCAGACCAGCGCCTGCGGATAGCGATCGAGCAGCGCACGCGTGTGCAGGCCGGTGCCGCAGCCGAGATCGAGCACGCGCGCCGGCACGAGCTTCACGAGATCGAGCCGCTCCAGCAGGCGCGTGCCGACCTCGCGCTGCAGCACCGCACAGTCGTCGTAGCGCGCGGCAGCGGCATCGAAGGCGGCACGCACCAGACGGGCGTCGGGGCGGGTGGCGGGCGGCAGCGGATCGTTCATCGGGGCTCGGGCGCCGGGCAGGCCGGCTGTCAGTCGTGCAGCGCCGTCGCCAGCGCCGCATGGAATTCGTCGGGATGCGACAGGAAGGGCGCGTGCGTCGCGTGCCGGAACACCTGCACGCGCACGTCCGCCGCCAGCACCGCCAGCGCCTCGCCGGCCGCGACCGGCACCAGCGCGTCGCGCTGGCCGAGCAGCAGGCGCACCGGACAGCCGAGCCGCGGCCACTCGGCGCGCAGGTCGGCGGCTTCGAGGATCGAAAGCCCGTCCTCGAGCGCGACCGTCGCCGGCAGGCCGTGGCGGAACACGATCTCGCGCAGCACGCGCAGGTGCGCCCGGGCATTCGGCAGGTTCAGGGTTTCGAGCGCGATGAAGCGCTCCAGCGTCGCCTTCGGGTCGTCGGCAAGACCACTGGCGAACTTCGCGAGCGCGGCCGTCGTCATCGCGCACGGCCAGTCCGGGCGCTGCACGAAGCAGGCGTTCGAGCCGGTGAGCAGCAGCCGGTCCACGCGCGCCGGCGCATCGAGCGCGATGCGCTGCGCCACCAGCCCGCCCATCGACCAGCCGAGCCACGCGGCGCGGGCCG
>NZ_DAOLKE010000167.1:0-7718 GCF_035331805.1 Plasticicumulans sp.
AAGGCTACGCCACCGGCGAACCGGTCTGGGTGCGGCCGCGGCGCATGAAGGTGTTTCTGGATCGAGCCGTTACGGCGACGGGTGCGGGCGTTCCGACGGCTGCCTGAATGCTTCTGTTTTCCGGATATCTGGCAGTTGTCAGATATCCGGTTTTATTTAAGTTTTATTGAAAATATGATGGTATAAAAATACAAATTAAAAATAACCGTGCATCCCTGCACGATTGATTTTGATTTCAGTCGTTCCAGCGGCCCCGCAGGGCGCCGGCCAGTGAACGGAAACGGAGGACCGAGGCCTGATTGCGGTCGCGTCGACTGAGCAGCACGGTGGCGCCCAGGCCATCGAGGGTCTGGGCGGCGACATCGCTCAACCAGCGCTCGGCGCAGGGCACGAGTTCGCGCTCGCCGTTGCGGGCGAGCAGTGCCATCGGCAGGTCGTCGAGTTCCCGCCACTGGTCCGGGTCGAATTCCCAGCCTTCGTTCTGCTCCCACGCCTGCCCGAGCAACAGGGCAAGCCCGACACCACCACTGCCCCACAGGAAATCCTCGTGCGCCGGGCACGCATCGACTTCCTCGAAGGCGGCCGAGGAAAGCGGATCGGAGCGCGCGCCATAGGGGCGGCGCAGCAGCAGACGCGGAGCCGCGAGCGCGATCCGGTTGCTGCCGACCAGGGCCCGCACGGCTGACCAGCGCGCGGCAGAAATGGCATCGGCCGCGAAACCGGCCGGATCGATGGTGATGGCCGGGTCCATGCCTGCAAGCACCGTGGCGCCACAGTCCCCGGCGATGGCGCCGAAGGCTGCCAGCACGGTCACGTCTTCGGCCGAGGCGCCGAAGGTTTCGGTGCTGACCAGCAGTCCCCACTCCCCCGTCTGTTCGGCACTCTGCAGGATGAGGTTCGCCAGAATCGGCAGGTCGGCGGCGAGATCGGCGCAGAGTTCGCAGCGACCGATGTCGAGCACCCAGACCTCGACGCCGGCATCGTTGTCGACGCCCGCCACCAGCATCGCCAGCGAACGCCAGGCGGATTCGAGCCGCTGGAAGTCCGGATGGTGCAGCAAGGCCCGCAGGGCCTGCGTGCGGGCCAGTGCGCAGGCGGCATCGAGCACGGTCTGGCGCGGGTCCGGCACCGGCGTTGCCGATGACGTGCCGGCGAGCAGGCGACGCACGAAATCCTCGGCTTTCTGCTGCATGTCGCTGCCGGCAGCGCTCCTGCCGACGCTGCCGCCGAGCAGCGCGGCGAAGTCCTCCGCCGGCGATGCCGGCTGTCCGGCTGGAACCGGCGGTGCGGCCTGCGGCTGCACGGCCAGCCGCCGGGCGCTGGCGTCGATGTCTGCAAACAAGGGTACGCGCGCCAGCAGCTGATCCGGATGCAGGTCGTCGAGGCTGGCGAAGTCGATCGTCAGCGCCGGCAGGCCGGAACCGGCGGCCAGTTCGAGCCGCGGTGCCAGTCTGGCCATCAGCGCATCGAGCGTTGCGGCACTGACGCGCATCGGCTGGCGTTCGGCAATCGGGGGACGCAGGGTTTCGCCGACCAGATCAGCGAGGATCAGGATCCGGCAGACCGTGCTGCCATCGGTCCGGGCGCTGCGGCGCTGCGGGCCAAAGGAAAATTCGACGCGTCCGGGCATGGCGCATCCACCTCCGGGCAGATTCGGTTTCGGGCAGATTCGATCGCAACGGCATTGCCGGCGCGATGGCACCGGCAATGCGGCATCTGCGTCGAGCGTAGCCGAGCGGGATCACGGACGGACAGCGATCCGACGAGAAATTCCGGCGATCTGGCGACGAATGGGCGGGAAACCCTGATTTGTCGGTTACAGGCGACAATCGTGCGAAACGCGTTGCCTCCATCGCGCGACCCTCCTAGACTCGCCCCCCGCCGTAAATACGGCTATCTGACCGGACCGTGGCGAACAACCCCTGCCCGTCCGGAAGCGAGATGAATCCGATGCGACAGCTTTCCCCCGCCGGCCAGCAGGCCGTCGACGATATTTCCCGCCGTCATGGCTTCAGCAGCGATGCCGTACGCGCCATGCTCGACGCCGTCATCAACGGCAACGGCACGATGGCGCAGTTCAGCCACCACGAATTCGGTGGTTCGGGCCAGTGGATGGCCGGCGGCATGCTGATGCTGGGCGACATGTTCAACCACGGCCTGAAGTCGCGCGTCGATGCCCTCTGCCAGGAACTCTCGACGCTGGTCGCGAACCAGCCCGGCCTGCTGCAGACCGGCAGCTTCCAGTCGCAGAGCCAGGGCAGCGGCCACAACGATTCGTACCAGCAGCAGGGCAACTGGAACCCGCCGTCCGGTCAGTCCGGCACTGGCTCCAGCCTGTTCACGCCGCAGGCGGACTGGTGGGGTCCGGAGCTGCGCTGGCCGAACAGCACCGGGGCGCAGAACGGCGTGCGCTATGCGTACTTCGCGCAGGCCCACCGCCTCGCCATCGAAACCGGTGGCCACGTGACGATCTACGACACGCTCGATCACCAGATCGGCGGCGTCTCGCAACAGCAGGGCAGCTCCGGCACGCTGAGCTTCACGAGCCAGTACGGCACCGTGAACCTCTCCAGCCTGCCGGTGATTTCCGGCGGCGGCAGGCAGCCGGATGCCTGGTCCCCGTCATCGTCACCGTCCTCCCCTGCGCCGATGAACTCGCCGGCACCGGCTGCTGCATCCGGCACCGCCAGCGAATCCGACATCTTCGCGACCATCGAGAAACTCGCCGGCCTGCGCGCGAAGGGTTTCATCAGCGACGATGAATTCAACGCCAAGAAGGCAGAACTGCTGTCACGGCTCTGAGATCCGGCGACCGGAACGTCGCCGGCTGTCTGCTGGGACCGGTGTGCTTGCGAAGGAATGGATTCAGGCGGGCCGGCCCAGGCGATAGTGCGTCGTGCACGTCGCCGCGGCGTGATTGCTGAGCAGCAGCACCGGACTGGTGGTGATGTGCTCGCCGTCCTCGAAACGCGGATCGTCGTAGACCCGGCCGCTCAGGCGATCCCCGGCGATCAGGCACCAGTCCTCCAGCCGCGGCTGCGCGCCATGCGCCACCGCCGCCGGCAGCCTGACCGGGCTTCCGGCGGACGGCATGCGGAAATAACGGTCGTTTCGGTCGAGCTTTCGATTCGGGCCGGACATGCTGGCCTCCGCATCTGTTCGTGTCTGCCCCACCTGGCCTGGACCCGTACCCGGGCGCTGGTGCGTTCCTCGCTGTGCAGGGTTGGCGGACGTGGAATCAATGCGGATTCTGAACTTCCGTTCATCCGGAAGTTTCACGCTTCCGTATCAAAACCGTGACTTGCTGTTTCCATGGCCTGCGCCGGCCCTGCGCACCGGGCCGCTGCTTCAGCCGTGACGCTGCGCGATGCCGCTCTTGACGGCCCAGACCGCCGCCTCGACGCGCGAGCGCAGGTTGAGCTTCTTCAGCAGGTGCTTGACGTGCACCTTGACCGTGCCCTCGGTGATGTCGAGCGCGCGGGCGATCAGCTTGTTGCTGCGCCCCTCGGCGATGTGCAGCAGGATCTCGTGCTCGCGATCGGTGAGATCGGCCGCCGGCAGCGCGCCGGAGCTGCTTTCGTTGCGCAGCGAGCGCGCCAGCAGTTCGGTCACCGGCCCCGACAGCACCAGACGGCCGCGCGCCGCCATGCGCAGGTTGGCGAGCATCTCCTCGGGCTCCATGTCCTTCAGCAGATAGCCATCGGCGCCGGCCTGCAGCGCGGCGAGGATGTCATCCTCGGAATCCGAGACCGTGAACATGATCACGCGCGAATCGGTATCGAGCGCCTTGATCGCCTTCAGCGTCTCCAGCCCGTTCATGCCCTTCATCTGCAGGTCGAGCAGGATCAGGTCGGGTTCGAGCTGGCGGGCGAGCTTCAGGCCTTCACTGCCATCGGCGGCCTCGCCGACCAGGCGCATTTCCGGCTCCATGGCCACCAGTTGCGATACGCCCTTGCGCAGCAGCGGGTGGTCATCGATGACGAGGAGGGTTTGCGGGGCATCAGACATGGAGGGACTCCTCGGCGGAGGTATCGGTCGGGGGTTCGGCGTGGGTCGCCGGGAAGTCGAGCGCCACGCGCGTGCCGCCGTGGGTGCTGCGCCCGAGCTGCAGTTCGCCGTGCAGGCTGCGCGTGCGCTCGCGCATGATGGTGAGCCCGTAGTGGCGCTCGCGCTCGGGATTGTCGGACAGGCCGACGCCGTCGTCCTCGATCGTGACCTGCATGCGACCATCGACATGCGCGAGCGTGACGCGTGCGGTGCGGGCCCGCGCATGATGGACGATGTTCGACAGCGCCTCGCGCACGATCTGCAGCACATGGATTTCCTGATGCGGTGACAGCGGGTGGCCGTTCAGGCGGTCATCGAGCACGGTGGCGAGGTTGCCGCGCGTGCCGAACTCGCGCAGCGCCCGTTCGAGCGCCGGCTGCAGGCCGTCCTCGGCCATCGTGATGCGGAAGGTCGTCAGCAGCTCGCGCAGCTCGCGGTAGGCGCTGCTGAGGCCCTCGCGCAGCTCCGCGAGAATCTCGCCGACCGCGGCCGGCTGCCCGTCGGGCAGCGCCGACTGCAGGCGGCTGACCTGGATCTTCAGGTACGAGAGCTGCTGGGCCAGGGAATCGTGCAGCTCGCGGGCGATGACGTTGCGCTCCTCCAGCAGCGCCAGACGCCGCTTCGAGACCTCCTGGCGCGTGGCGCGCAGCGTCGAGGCGATGTGGCGGGCGACGGTTTCCAGCAGCTGCACCTGCGTGGCGTCATCGACGCCGATGCCGGGAGCTTCGAGCAGCAGCACGCCGTAATACTCGCCGAGCTCCTGCACCGGCACCGACAGCGTCTGCGGCAGATGCGCCGGTTCGCTGCTGCTGCCGTCGCCGACGCAACTGCCGCAGTCGGGCTTGCGGCAGCGCTCCGGGAAGTCCGGATGCGTGCTGATCTTCTGCTGCAGCTTCAGCGACTGCGCATCGACGAGGCACAGGCTCGAACCACGCGCCCCGGTGTAGCGCTCGACCTCGGCGAGCACCGCGGTCAGCGTCGCGGCGGTCGGCGGCGCCTCGTTGAGCCGGCGCGTGGTCGCGTACAGCAGCTCCAGCGAGCGGTTGGAGCGGCGCAGCGCATGCGTCTGCGCCTCGACGCGCGATTCGAGATCGGCATACATCTTCGACAGATCCTCGGCCATCGCGTTGAAGGCCTGCGCCAGCACGCCGAGTTCGTCACGGCCGACGTGCTCCGCCCGACCGATGAAATCGCCGCGGCGCACGCGGTCGGCAAGCCCGAGCAGTTCGCGCAGCGGCGGCAGCAGCCGCAGGCGCACGCTGCGCCAGGCCAGCACCGCCAGCAGCAGCGTCGCGAGCAGGATCGCGCCCTGCACCCAGCGCAGCGCGGTCAGCTTGGCCTCGGCGTGCGTCTCCAGCCGGCCGACGAAGCCGTCGATGCCGGCGACGAAGTCGTCGATCTCGGCGAGCGCCGTGCGCAGGCGCTCGGGCCGTGCCGTACCGCTGCCCAGTTCCAGCGCCAGCGGCCGCAGCCGCTCGTGCCACTGCGTGGCCAGCGCGCTGTAGTCGAGCCGGCGCGCGTCGCCGGCATCGGCCGGGATCGCGTGCAGCAGCTGCGGGTGCGTGAAGCGGCGCTCGAACTCGTCGAGTTCGTCGCGCACGGCAGCCGGCCCGGCCGCGGCACCGAGCCGGGTCGCGATCCGGTAGCTCTGCATGCGCAGCGAGCCGGCGATGTTGATCGCCGCAGCGTCGCCGGCACTGGCGACCGCGGTCAGCAGCGCGTTGCTCATGCCGATCAGCGCGAGCAGCGCGATGCCGCCGAGCAGCAGGCCCATGCGCCAGAGCAGGGAATCGCGCAGCGGCGGCAGCGGGGGCAGGGTCATCAGCGGGGGTCTCTCGCAGGAAATCCGGTCGGTGGTCGAAGGGGCCGGCTTGCGGACTGCACAGCCTCGTCAGGGCCCGGAGCCGCGACCTTGATGCCGGTCAAGGCGCACCGGCCGGCTCCGGCACTGCCACCTTCGCTCTCACCCGCCCGCGCGGGCGGGGTATCCGGCGGCAGGACGGGGTAGCCGGAGCCGGCACCGCCTGCGTCCGCCCGGGCACGATTCCGGCGCCCCGGGCCTGCATTGATAGCGCATTCAGGCACTTGCCGCCTGAGCCTGTTTTACTCCCTACGGGGCAGCGCGCGTGGCAATTCAGCCTACCCCCACCGGAAGCCATTGATTCACATCAAGCAGTCACCCGCCGCCCGACACCGACGATGGCGCTCAGTCCGGATTCCACGATCCGGGAAACGCTCTGATCCGGTCATCCGAGGTATCTGCATATGTCGGTCGGAAAACCCCAACAGGTGCGGGCGACGGTGGCTTCCACCCTTGCCTTCACCGTCTGCTTCGCGGTCTGGACGATCTTCTCGATCATCGGCATCCAGATCAAAAAACAACTCGGCCTCAGCGAGACCGAATTCGGCCTGCTGGTCGGCACGCCGATCCTGACCGGCTCGCTGATCCGGCTCGTGCTCGGCGTCTGGACCGACCAGATCGGCGGACGCGTCGTGTTCCTGTGGGTGATGCTGTCGGCGGCGATCGCAACCTGGCTGCTGACCTACGCGCAGAGCTACCAGATGTTCCTGGTCGCCGCGCTCGGCGTCGGCATCGCCGGCGGCTCGTTCGCGGTCGGCATCGCCTACGTGTCGAAGTTCTTCGACACCCGCTCGCAGGGCACGGCGCTCGGCGTGTTCGGTGCCGGCAACGTCGGCGCGGCGCTGACCAAGTTCGTCGCGCCGTTCGTGATGGTCGCCTACGGCTGGCAGACCGTCGCGCAGGTCTGGGCGGCCGCGATCGCGATCACCGGCGTGCTGTTCTATCTCTGCACCGAGGATGATCCAAGCCTGAAGGCCCGACGCGCGACCGGCACGAAGCCGCAGAGCTTCCTGCAGCAGATGGAGCCACTGAAGCACCTGCAGGTGTGGCGCTTCTCGCTGTACTACTTTTTCGTGTTCGGTGCCTTCGTGGCGCTGGCGCTGTGGCTGCCGCGCTATCTGACCGGCGCCTACGGCATGGACATCAAGGAAGCCGGCATGGTCGCCGCGATGTACTCGATTCCGGCCTCGCTGTTCCGCATCGTCGGCGGCTGGCTGTCGGACAAGTACGGCGCGCGCACGATCATGTACTGGACCTTCATCGTCTCGGCGATCTGCACGCTGATCCTGTCGTACCCGCCGGCCGATTTCGTCGTCAGGGGCATCCACGGCCCGATCAGCTTCCACCTGTCCACCGGCGTCGGCGGCTTCATCGCAATCGCCTTCGTGCTCGGCTTCTTCATGTCGCTCGGCAAGGCCGCGGTCTACAAGCACATCCCGGTCTACTACCCGCAGCACGTCGGCTCGGTCGGCGGCGTGGTCGGCATGATCGGCGGCCTCGGCGGCTTCCTGCTGCCGATCACCTTCGGCATGCTCAATGACGTGACCGGCATCTGGCAGAGCTGCTTCATGCTGCTGTTCGTGATCGTCACCGTGTCGCTGCTGTGGATGCACTTCTCGATCCTGCGCATGGAACGGCGCGTCGTGCCGCAGCTGAAGGATCTGCCGCAGGACCTGCCGGAGCTGGTCTCGGAAAGCCCGATGACGCTGACCGAATGGCAGCCGGAGGACAAGGACTTCTGGGAAAACAAGGGCCGGAAGATCGCGCAGCGCAATCTGTGGATCTCGATCCCGAACCTGCTGCTCGCGTT
>NZ_DAOLKE010000168.1:0-7701 GCF_035331805.1 Plasticicumulans sp.
TCAGACCTTCAGCGGCACGATGACCATCTGCCGGCCGTCGAGGTGCATGCGCCGCTGCATCGACAGCGCGGTCTGGTTGTGCAGCATCGGGCCGAGCCAGGAGTCGGAGGCGAAGATCAGTTTCGAGGCGAAGCAGACGCTGTTCGGGAAGTCGTCCATGACCTCGACGGTCAGCCGGTGCAGCTCCTCGACCGGGTCGGGGCCGAAGGCGGCGCGGGTTTCGGCGGCGATGTCGTTGCGGGCGCAGACGCGCACGAAGTAGTGCAGCGAGTTCTCGGTGCGCAGCCGCAGCGAGCGCAGCGCGTTCTGGCCGTTGACGGCGCCGGCGTCGACCTCGCCGACGGCGAGGAACACGCAGTTGCGGAAGTGCCCCGGGAACATCCGGAACACCCACAGGAAGGCGTGGATGGCGATGCCGCGGTTCTGGCCGACCAGGAAGATCGCGGTCGCGGCGCTGCGGTCGACCTTCGGCGGGCGCGGTTCGTCGTCCTCCTCGGGGCCGAGCGGCGGGGCGAGCAGCGCATCGACCTTGCGCAGTTCGTCGCGCACGGCGTCGTAGTGGCGGCGCACGACCGCGCAGAGTGCGATGACGGCGCTGGTGATCAGCACCGTCACCCAGCCGCCCTCGGCGAACTTCTCGACCGTGGTCACCAGCAGGATGCCGGAGGTCAGGCAGCAGGCGGCGAGCGCGAGCGACAGCCGCCGCAGCCAGCGCGGGTCGTCGTGGCGCTCGCGCCACCAGTGGCAGACCAGCCCGGCCAGCGCCAGCGACAGCGTCAGGAACACGTTGATCGTGTACAGCACGATCAGCAGCGACACCTCGCCGCCCGACCACAGCAGGATCACGAAGGCGCCGGCGCCCATCAGCACGACGCCGTTCTGCGTGACCAGCCGCGCCGACAGCGAGCGGAAATGCCGCGGCACCCAGGCGTCGGCGGCCATGTTGCCGAGCATGCCGGGGCCGCTGTAGAAGCCGGTGTTGGCGGCCACCAGCAGCAGCCCGGCTTCGAGCAGCAGCACCAGCCACAGCAGCAGCTGCTCGGGCAGCGTGTCGCCGACCTGCCAGGTCGAGATCAGCGAGCGGAAGGTCACGGCGTTCAGCGTCTGGCCGGCGACCGGCTCGGCGGCCCACAGCAGGTACAGCAGGATCAGGCCGCCGGCGGTCATCGCCAGCGTCAGCGCCATCAGCCCCATCGTGCGCTTGCCGTTGCGCACGCGCGGTTCGGCGATGCGGTTGACGTTGTTCGAGATCGCTTCGAGGCCGGTGTAGGTGCCGCCGCCGAGCGAATAGGCCTTCAGGAACAGGCCGGTGACCATCAGCCAGCCGACGTCGGCGGTCAGCGAGCCGGTTTCGGCGACCGAGGCGCGGATCAGGTCCGGCAGCTGGCCGGCGTGGGCACCGATGCCCCAGATGAGCAGGCCGCCATGCACGAGCACGAAACCGAGCGCGATCGGCAGCAGCACGCGCATGGTCTCGCGGTAGCCGCGCAGGTTCAGCAGCACCAGCAGCAGCAGCAGCGTCAGCTCGATGTAGCGCTTGGCGCCGCCCCAGCCCGGCGGCAGCAGCGAGAACAGCGCATCCATCGACGCGGCGATCGAGATGGCGATGGTCAGCACGTAATCGACCATCAGCGCCGCGCCCGACACCAGGCCGGCGCGCGTGCCGAGCAGCTGCGTGGCGACCTTGTAACCGCCGCCGCCGCCCGGGAACAGCTCGATGACCTGGTTGTAGGCGAGCGCGATCACGAACACGGTCGCGAAGGTCGCGACGGCGAGGTACAGGCCGAGGTGCGTGTGCTGGCCGAGCGCGAGGAAGGCTTCCTCGGGGCCGTAACACACGGATGAAAGACCGTCGGCGCCGAGTCCGGCCCAGGCCAGTACGGTCAGCAGCGCCGTGCGCCGGCGCGCCTCGGCGACCAGCGGGTCGCGCGGCGCGCCGACGACGAGTTCCTTGAGTCTGGCTGTCAGCGACATGCGGTGATCCCGTGCGGGCGTTCGGCCCCCTAGACTGGCCAGTCTATCAAGCCGGTCCCGGCCGCCGGCGAGGACGCAGGTCATGCAGATCCTGTTCTGTCACCCGAACGCCGCCCCCGGCGAGGCCGAGCGCTGGCAGGCCGGACTGACCGCGCGGCTCGGCGCGGCCGGCCTGGGCGTGCCCGGCTTCACGATCCGGACGCCGGAGGTTGCAGCGCCGCCGGCCGATTACGCGCTGCTGTGGAATCCGCCGCCGGCGGCACTCCTCGGGCAGACGCGGCTGCGTGCGGCCTTCGCGCTCGGGGCCGGCGTCGATGCGCTGCTCGGTGCCGATGTGCTGCCGCCCGGCGTGCCGCTGTACCGGCTCGAAGACGCCGGCATGGCCGCGCAGATGGTCGAATACGCGCTGCACGCCGTGCTGCGCTGGCAGCGGCGCTTCGACGAATACGAGGCGCTCGCGGCGCGCGGCGAATGGCGGACGCTGACGCCACGGCCGCGACCGCTGATCGCCGTGCTCGGCCTCGGCGCGCTCGGCGGCGCGGTGGCTTCCGCCTTCGCCGGACTCGGCTATCGCGTGCGCGGCTGGAGCCGTTCGCCGCGGGCGCTGGCCGGCGTCGAGGGCTTCGCGGGACCGGAAGCCCTGATGGCCTGCCTCGATGGCGCCGGCGTGCTGATCGACCTGCTGCCGCTGACCGCCGGCACGCGCGGCCTGCTCGATGGCCGGGTGTTCGCGCAGCTGATGCCCGGGGCGCTGTTCGTGAACCTCGCGCGCGGCGCGCACGTGGTCGAGGCCGACCTGCTGGCCGCGCTCGCCGGGGGCCGGCTGTCGGCGGCGGTGCTCGATGTGTTCGGGCAGGAGCCGCTGCCGGCCGGTCATGCGCTGCGGGATCATCCGGAGGTCACGGTCACGCCGCACATCGCGGCGCTGACGCGCATCGACGCGGCTCTCGACAGCATCGCCGCCGCCATCACGGCGATCGAGGCTGGCGCCACGGCCGTGCCCGGTCGCGTCGATCCGGCCCGCGGTTACTGAGCAGCACCGGCGGCGCAGCGTCCGGCTGGCAGCGCTGACCCAAGGTCTGCGGCCGCAAGGCCCGGGCCTGCGTGCAGCCGGTCCGGATCACAGATCCTGCAGGCATGAGGCGGGGCGGATTACGCCATCTGCCGTACGGAATGGCCGGCAAATCGTATTATTCTGTGTCGCGTTGCCACGGATGGATGAGAGGGACATCCGCCATGTATCGCCTGACCAAGCTCCAGCGCATGCACGAGCTGTTTTGTGCACGCCGCACGCCGATCACCATCGACGGACTGATGCAGGAACTCGGCTGCAGCCGCGCGACCGTGCTGCAACTGACCGAACTGCTGCGCGATCGCATGGGTGCCCCGCTCGAACACGAGGGCGCCGAGTATCACTACCGCCGCCCCGAGGCCGACGACTACACGCTGCCGGCGATGTGGCTGAACGCCGCCGAACTCGACACCGTGCTGCAGTTGCAGGCGCTGCTCGGGCCGATTCCGCCCGGACCGCTGGCGCAGGCGCTGGAGCCGCTGCGCCGGCGGGTGGCGCGGCTGGTCGACCTGCAACCCGGCGTGAGCGGTTCGGCGTGGCGGCGCATCCGCGTCAGCGAGCCGGGCGCCCGGCGCGTGCAGCCCGCGCACATGGCCGCCATCGCCCAGGCCGTGCTGTCGCGCCTGCGCCTGCGCCTGGAAGGCGAGTTCATCGCCGGCGAATACTCGCCGCAGTACCTGTTCCACTGCCGCGGCCGCTGGCTGCTCGATGCCTGGCATCACGGCGCCGAGGCACGCCGCACGATCGCGCTCGAAGAAATCGCGGCCGCCGGACTGCTGGACAAGCCGGCGGTCGACATCGAGGAAGACGAGCCGCCGTTTGCCTGCCTGCTCTGAGCCGGCGCCGCGTCTGTGCCACGGCGGTGGCGCCCGGTCCGCTCAGCGGCGCCAGTAGCCCGGCTCGTAGCGCCAGCCGCGCGGCGTATGCACCCAGACCGGTTCGACGTAGTGCCGGTGCGGGCGTGCCTTGACCCAGTGCCCGGCCCGCCAGACGTGATGACCGCGATACCAGCCCCAGTGACCCGGCACCCACACGTGGCCGGGGCGCGCGCCCGGGCGCCGCTCGTAACGCGGCGGCGGCGGGGCGTCGCGGATGATGATCACGGTGTCCGCGCCCGCCGGCAGCGGTGCGAGCGCGAAGCCGCTGCCGGCGAGCGCGGCGAGCAGCGGCAATACGGGCAGGCTTCGATGGAGCTTCATGGCAACGACTCCCGATGGCACGGTGAGGCGTTCACCGCACCGGAATGGGACCGGATTCGGGTGTCCGGGTTTTCACCGGCGCGCAACGCCGTGTCACGTCCGCGGTACGCGCAGGGCCGTGCCTGCGTCCGCTGCGCCCTTGCATGCGTAAGCCCCGGACCCTATTGAAGGGCGACCCCGGACATCCCCGCCGGGGCGAACCGTCCGCGGAGGACTGCATCATGTTCGGATTCGGCAAGAAGCTCACCCTGCCCGGTGCCGGCGAGGCCCTGCCCGGGCGCGAGGTCGCGATGCGCGTGCCCGAGAAGCACTACGTCAACGGCCACGCGCTGCGCCCGCCGTTCCCGGAAGGCTTCCAGCAGGCGATGTTCGGCCTCGGCTGCTTCTGGGGCGCCGAGCGCCGCTTCTGGCAGCAGCCCGGCGTCTGGAGCACCGCGGTCGGTTACGCCGCCGGCCTGACGCCGAATCCGGGCTACGAGGAGGTCTGCTCGGGCCGCACCGGCCATGCCGAGGTGGTGCTGGTGGTCTGGGACCCGGCCGAAACCCGCTACGAGGCGCTGCTGAAGACCTTCTGGGAAGCGCACGACCCGACCCAGGGCATGCGCCAGGGCAACGATGTCGGCACCCAGTACCGCAGCGGCATCTATGCCTTCGATGATGCGCAGCTCGCGGCCGCCGAAGCCTCGAAGGCCGCCTACCAGCAGGCGCTCGATGCGCGCGGCCTCGGCACGATCACGACCGAGATCCGCCCGGCACCGGTGTTCTATTACGCCGAGGCCTACCACCAGCAGTATCTGGCCAAGAACCCGGGCGGTTACTGCGGGCTGGGCGGTACCGGCGTCGCCTGTCCGATCGGGCTGGACGTGGCGGCCGGCGGCTGACGGACGGACTGCGCAGTCCGGCGTAATCCGCTGACGCACAAACAAAAGGCCGGGCTTTTCGGGCCCGGCCAGATACCACCACAGGAGGAGAACATCCGGAGATGTCGCGTTGCAGCGTAGGCAGGCATGGTGCGCTGCGCAAGAGCGGTCTGCAGGGGTCAGAATCCATACCCGAGTGCCTGTCTCGGATAAATACATGAATAAAAATTAAGTTTTGAATTCCGCGAAATCTGCGCGCCGGTGCAGTTCGCACTAGGTAAACGAAAGTTCATCGACTGTGCCGCTCACGGCGGCGGCGCCCCGGGCCGGATCAGGGGCTTGTCGCGGACGGCCCGAAACGTGTATCAGCCGGCGCAGCCCTGTCGTGAGTCCTGTCCGATGCCCGATGCCCTGATCCGCAACCCCGGCCCGCCGGCCCCTGACGCTGCCGGTGCCACCCGTCACCGGTCTGAAGCGGCAGGACTCGCATGACGGCCGCGCTGCGCAGCGATGTGGCCGGTGGCTGGCAGGCGCGGCTCGAACTCGGCTTTGCGCCGGTCGCAGCGCGCACCGCGCTGGTGCACAGCGCCCATCGCGGCCCGCTGCGCGTGCAGCGGCCGTTCCATCCCGAGGCGGACGGCAGCTGCCACGTCTATCTGCTGCACCCGCCGGGCGGCGTGGTCGGCGGTGACGGGCTCGCGCTCGACGTGCAGCTCGCCCCCGGTGCCCGCGCGCTGCTGACCACACCTTCGGCGAGCCGCTTCTACCGCAGTGCCGGCGCGCGGGCGCTGCAGCGGCAGCTGCTGCGGGTCGGCGCCGGGGCGCGGCTCGACTGGCTGCCGCAGGAGACCATCGTCTTTGACGGCGCGCGGCTTGCGAGCACGACGCGGCTGGAACTCGCCGGCGATGCCGCCGCCTGCGCCTGGGAGATCGTCTGCCTCGGCCGGCCGGCGGCCGGCGAGGGCTGGACGCACGGCGAGGCGCGCTTCGGCTTCGAACTCTGGCGCGACGGCCGGCCGCTGCTGCTCGAACACACGCCGTGCCGGCCGGGCTCGGCGCTGGCGCGCGCGGCCTGGGGCCTCGGCGGCCACGTCACCTTCGCCACGCTGGTTGCGACCGGTGCCTGCAGCGAGCGGCTCGCCCGGCTGCGCGAATCGCTCGGCAGCGCCGATCGGCTCGGCCTCACGCACTGCGACGATCTGCTCGTCGCCCGCTATCGTGGACCCGATGCCGCCGAGGCGCGCCGGCTGTTCACGGCGATCTGGCGTGACTGGCGCACGGCCGGTGGCGGCGAAGCCCCGGCCCCGCCGCGCGTCTGGGCGACCTGATCGCGCCGGCTGACGTTTGCACGCCGTTTCCCATCACATCCCTGATTCCCCTCACATCCCTGACGCGGAGAGCCCGAACCATGGAACTCACTCCCCGGGAGAAGGACAAGCTGCTGCTGTTCACCGCCGGCCTGCTCGCCGAGCGGCGCCGGGCACGCGGCCTGAAGCTCAATTACCCCGAGGCCGTCGCGCTGATCTCGTGTGCGCTGATGGAAGGCGCGCGCGACGGTCGCAGCGTTGCCGAGCTGATGAGCTGGGGCCGCACGCTGCTGACGCGGGCCGACGTGATGGACGGCGTCGCCGAGCTGATCCCCGAGGTGCAGGTCGAGGCGACCTTCCCGGACGGCACCAAGCTCGTGACCGTGCATCAGCCGATCGTCTGATGCCGGTCCGGCGCTGAAGCCCGGTTTTCCCCTGTCCCCAGCCCCTGCCCCCGCGAGGGGGAGGGGGTTTCAAGGCGGCATGGCTGGTCGGTCTGACACCGCGCATCCGCCCCCGCCCCGATCCTGCGTTCCCGAGGAGTGCCGCGACGATGATTCCCGGTGAAATCCTGCCCGAAGACGGCGACATCGAACTGAACGCCGGCCGGCCGAGCGTCGTGCTCGCGGTCGCCAACACCGGCGACCGGCCGATCCAGGTCGGCTCGCACTACCACTTCTTCGAGACCAATCCGGCGCTCGATTTCGAGCGTCCGCTCGCGCGCGGCATGCGCCTCGACATCCCGGCCGGCACCGCCGTGCGCTTCGAGCCCGGACAGACGCGCGAGGTGACGCTGGTGGCCTACGCCGGCGAGGGCCGTGTTTACGGCTTTCGCGGCGACGTGATGGGGGAACTCTGAGATGGCGCGCATCAGCCGGCAGGCCTATGCCGACATGTACGGCCCGACCACGGGCGATCGCGTGCGCCTCGGCGACACCGGGCTGCTGATCGAGATCGAGGCCGACTACACCGTCTACGGCGACGAGGTGAAGTTCGGCGGCGGCAAGGTGATCCGCGACGGCATGGGCCAGTCGCAGCTCACGCGCGCGCAGGGCGCGGTCGACACCGTCATCACCAACGCGGTCATCGTCGATCACTGGGGCATCGTCAAGGCTGACATCGGCCTCAAGGACGGGCGCATCGCCGCGATCGGCAAGGCCGGCAACCCCGACGTGCAGCCGGGCGTCAGCATCGTCATCGGCCCCGGCACCGAGGTCATCGCCGGCGAGGGGCTGATCGTCACCGCCGGCGGCCTCGACACGCACATCCACTTCATCTGCCCGCAGCAG
>NZ_DAOLKE010000169.1:0-7679 GCF_035331805.1 Plasticicumulans sp.
GCGCCTCGCCGCTGCCTGCTGCGGCGACGCGCGCCCGGACTGCCCGATCCTCGATGAACTCGCCGGCGACACGCCGCTGCCGCAGCCACGGCCGCCTGAAGACGCCGGCCCGGTGACGAGGACTCCGGGCTCGCGCCGGCGCTGATCCGGGCGCCGGGCGGTGCGTCAGCCGGTCCTGACCAGCTGCCGGCGCAGCTGCGTCTCGATCGCCGCCGGTTCCGCCGCCCGTCCGAAGCGCCAGCCCTGACCGTGCGCGCAGCCGAGCGCGGCGAGGCGCTGGTGCTGGTACTCGGTCTCGATGCCCTCGGCGACCACGGTCAGCCCCAGCTCGTCGGCGATCAGCAGGATCGCGCGCACCAGATCCGGTCCGTCGTGCGCGGGATCGAGGCGGCGCACGAAGGCGCGGTCGATCTTGATCGCATCGACCTGCAGCCGGCTCAGGTAGCTCAGCGACGAATAGCCGGTGCCGAAGTCGTCGAGGTGGATGGTCGCGCCGAGGCCGCGCAGGCAGGCGAGCAGGCGGTCGGCGTGGCCGAGGTCGGCGAGCAGGGCGGTCTCGGTGATCTCCAGATGGATCATGCCGGGGCCGATGCCGTGCTCGGCGAAGCAGGCAGCGACCTGTTCGCAGAAATCCGGCCGGCCGAGCTGGCGCGGCGACAGGTTCACGGCGATCGCCGGCGCCGCCTCGCCCCAGCGCGTGCGCCAGCTCGCCGCCTGCGCGCAGGCACTGGCGAGCGCCCAGGCCCCGAGTTCGGCGATCAGGCCGGTTTCCTCGGCGATCGGGATGAAGCGATCCGGCGCCACCGCGCCGAGCTCCGGATGCTGCCAGCGCATCAGCGCCTCACAGGCGACGATGCGGTCATCGGCGAGCGCGACGATCGGCTGGTAGTGCATCGCCAGCTGGCCGCGCTCCAGCGCGCGGCGCAGCTCGAACTCCAGACCGACGCGCTCCAGCACCTGCGCGCCGAGCGCGGCATCGAACAGCTCGCAGCGCGACTTGCCGGTCTGCTTGGCGCGGTACATCGCGATGTCGGCATCGCGCAGCAGCGCCTCGGCATCCTGGGTGCCGTCGCCGATGGCGATGCCGATGCTGGCACCGACCTGCACCTCGTGGCCGTCGATCGTCACCGGCCGGCGCACGCATTCGACGATGCGCGTGGCGATGCGCAGCGCCCGTCCGGCCTCATCGAGGCGCGTCAGCAGCACGGCGAACTCGTCGCCGCCGAGGCGCGCGAGCACGTCGATGCTGCGCACGCAGTCGCCGATGCGCTGCGCGATCGCGCAGAGCAGCTTGTCGCCGGCCTCGTGGCCGAGGCGGTCGTTGACCGGCTTGAAGTGATCGAGGTCGATGAACAGCAGCGCGCACGGGCGCTCGGGCTGGCGGCGCACGGCCGCCTGCGCGTGCGTGATGTGATCGATGAGCAGCGTGCGGTTGGCGAGTCCGGTCAGCACGTCGTGCAGCGCCGCGTGCTGCGCGCGCTCCTCGCTGTCGCGCAGCGCGTGCACGGCGTCGAGCGAGCGGTTGTACCAGCGCGTCAGCTCGCCGATCTCGTCGTCATTGGTGATGCCGAGGTGCTCGGCGCCGGCCGGGTCGCGCTCGAAGCGCTGCAGCTGGCGGATCACCGCGCGCAGCGGCGCGATGACCTTGGCGTGCAGCCGGATCGCCATCAGCAGCGCGAACAGCAGGCAGCCGGCGACCAGCCCGAAGCTCGCCCAGCGGATCGGTGCGACCGGCGCTGCCAGCGTGTCGAGCGGCACGAAGCCGGCGATGGTCCAGCCGAGCGTGACGGCGCGGGCATGCGCGAGCAGGTAGTCGTGTCCGGCGATGTTCACGCTGCGGCTGCCCTGCGCATCGCGCAGGGTTTCGAGCAGGGGCGTGGCCAGGCGCTCGCCGCGCAGCCGGGCATCGGGGTGGTACAGCAGCCGGCCGTCGCCATCGACGGCGACGAACCAGGCGCCGTTGCCGAGCGCGACATCGTCGAACTGGCGGGCCAGCTCGTCGGGGTCGTAGCTGACCAGCAGCAGCGCCACCGGCTCGCGGCGCAGCGTCTCGCGCTCGACCCGATACAGCAGGCGCGCGGCCGTGATCACCTTGCGGTAGGCCGAATGCACGTTGATGTTCGGGCCGATGCCGCTCCAGTGCACGGTGCGCCCGGAGCGCTGGGCGGCCTCGAACAGCCGCCGGCGCTGCTCCTCGTCGAGGCGCACGGCTTCGAGCGTGTCGCCGACGTGGTAATGCCGGCCGCCGGCGCCGATCAGGTCGATCGACACCAGGCCGCGCAGGCTGGAATAGCCGTTCAGGATGTAGCCGATGCGCGCCTGGGTCGCGAGCCGGTCGTAGGTGTCGGCGTCGGACTGTTCCTCGATCGCGGCGGCGGTGATCGCCTCGACGCCGGCGAGGTTGGCGAGCAGGCTCTCGACCTGCGCCATCTGCGCCTCGATGTAACGGCGCTGCGCCTCGACCGCGGCGGCAACCGAATGCGTGGCCTCGCGCAGCAGCGCATCGGCGGCCATGTGATAGGACAGAAAACCGGTCAGCAGCAGCGGCACCGCGCTCGCGGCCGCGAGGTACAGACCGATGCGCCAGGCGAGCGTCGCGCGGCGCAGCCAGCGGCGCGGATCAGCGTTCACCGGTGCGCCCGTCCGCGCCTCCGCCGTCAGGGCGCAGGACCAGCGTCACCGGCACCAGCGTGCGCGCCGGCAGCACCTCGCCGGCGAGCGCCCGCAGCGCGTAGCGCACGCCGGTCTCGCCCTGTTCGGCCGCCCGCTGGTCGACGGTCGCGTACAGCCAGCCCTGCGCCAGCGCCTCGCGCGCCTCGGGCAGCGCGTCGTAGCCGGTCACGCGCACGTCCGGCCGGCCGGCGTCCTTCAGGTAGCGGATCACGCCGAGCGCCATCATGTCGTTGGCGCAGACGACCAGGCGCAGCTCGGGGTGCTCGCTGAACTCGCGCTGCGCGACCTCGAAGGCCTCGTCGATCTTCCAGTGCGCGCTCTCGCTGGCGACGACCTGCACGGCCGGGTGTCTCGCCAGCGCCGAGAGCGCCCCGCGCCGGCGGGCCTCGGCGTTGGCGGCCCCGCGGATGCCTTCGAGCAGCAGCGTCGGCACCGGCCCCTGCAGCGAGGCGGCGGCCTGATCGGCGGCGAGGGCGGCACCGCGTTCGTTGTCGACCGTGACCAGCGGCACGTCGCCGAGGCCCGCCCGTTCGGCGAGCACCGGATCGAGCGGATTGTCGATGACGACCAGCCGGATGCCGGCATCGCGGGCCTTGCGCAGCACCGGGATCAGCGCCGCCGAATCGCCGGGGGCGATGACGATGGCGTCGGTGCGCTCGCGGATCGCGGTCTCGACGATCTCGATCTGCTGGTCGATCGAGGTCTCCTGCGCCGCCGCGCGCACCAGCAGCCGTGCTCCGGTCTCGGTCGCGGCCCGTCGTGCGCCGCGCTCCATGTCGACGAAGAACGGATTGGTCAGCGTCTTCATGACCAGCGTCACCTGCGGCCCGCCGGTTTCCGAAGGTCGCGGCACCGGCGGCGGGGCGTTCTGGGTCAGCGCGGCACTGCGGGTCTGCGGGGCCTCGCGCTCACAGGCGCCGAGCAGCAAAAGCATCGCTGCACCGGCGAAGGCGGCGAGCACGGCCAGGGAAGCGGAGCGCGAAGCAGCAAATCGGTGGTCCATCGGAGTCGGCTCGGCAACGGCGGCGGGCGGCGGGAAGCACAATCCCCAAGGTGGGGGGCATGGCCCTGGGCAACCGGGAGATGCTAGCGGTTTTTGCGCGATTCGCGGCCGGTGCGAACGGTTTTCCCGCGTTGCGGCCGCTCGGGGCCGCAGCGGTTCGTTCAGGAGGTGACGGCCGCGCGCGGGCGTCTCTCCGGTGTGCGCCGTCGCGTGGCCCGTGGGTGGCAACCGGTGCCGGAGCCGGTTCCGGCCGGAAGACGCTGATCTTAAATTGACCATCAGTCAAAAATGGACCAGAGTTCATGCATGACTGCGCCCACCCAGACCCGCAAGGCCCGCGAACGCGCCGCGCGCGAGCAGCTGATCCTCGATCACGCCCGGCACATGCTCGCCGCGCAGGGCTATCTCGACCTGAACCTCGACGAGCTCGCCCGGCGCGTCGAGTACTCGAAGGGCACGCTGTACCAGCACTTCAGCTCCAAGGAGGACCTGGTCATGGCCATCGCCGTGCAGGGCATGGAACTGCGCGCCGGGCTGTTCGAGCGCGCCGCGGCCTTCCGCGGCAGCAGCAGCCGCGAGCGCATCCAGGCCTTCTCGGTCGCCGCCGCACAGTTCAGCCACGAGTACCCGGATTACTTCGAGGTCGAGACCCTCGTGAAGATCGCGAGCTTCGCCGGCCGCGCCAGCGAGGAGCGCCAGAACGCGCTCGGCCTGGGCGTCGGACGCTGCTTCCGCGCCGTCAATGCCGTCGTGCATGCGGCGCTGGCCGCCGGCGACCTGCCGGCCGACGGCCTGCCACCGGAGCGCATCGTGTTCGCGATCGCCTCGGTCAGCATCGGCAGCGAGATCATGGGCCGGCTGCCGGCGCTGCGGCTGCTCGCCGGCATCGACGAGCTGGCCTGGACCGTGCGCGCAAACCAGTGCGTGCTGCTCGACGGCCTCGGCTGGCGGCCGCTGTCGCGCGACTTCGACATGGCCGCCGTCGACCGGCGCCTGCGCGCCGAGGTGTTTCCGGAGGCGACATGGCTGCAGGTCTGAGTCCGCGCAATCCGCATCCCTGCCTTCTCCCGGGGCCGCTGCGCCCTCGGGCATCCGCTGCGTCCGGCCCGGTCCGGCCGGCGGTGTCCGGCGGGCTTTCGTGTGCTCGTGATTTGACTGGAAGTCGAAAAATATCAGTCGGTGCAGCAGGCGCAGCAAGTACCGCGGGGTGGCCGGCATGAACTACATCGCCTGGCAGATGCTGACCGGCGATCGCGCCAAGTACTTCGCGCTGGTGTTCACGATCGCGTTCGCGTCCTTCCTGCTCGTGCAGCAGGTGTCGATCTTCGTCGGCATCCTCGAACGCACGGCCAGTCAGATCGTCGATGTCGCCGAACCGGACCTGTGGGTCATGGACCCGGCGACGCGCTACTTCGACGAGGTGCAGGCGCTGAAGTCGAACGACCTGTACCGCGTGCGCGGCGTGCCCGGCACGCAGTGGGCCGTGCCGCTGTACAAGGGCAATGCCCGCATGCGCGCCGCCGACGGCAGCTTCCGGCAGGTGATCCTGCTCGGCCTCGACGATGCGACGCTGACCGGCGTGCCGCGGCGCATGCTGCTCGGCTCCGCCGGGGCGCTGGCCGAGCCGGATGCGGTGATCCTCGATCGCGCCGGCTACCTGTTCTTTTTCCCCGGCGAGCCGCTCGTGCTCGGGCGCGAGTTCGAGCTGAACGACCGGCGCGCGAAGCTCGTCGGCATCGCCGAGGCCAGCGCGCCGTTCGTGACCTTCCCGGTGGTGTTCACGCGCTATTCGAACGCCGTCACCTACATCGGCCGCGAGCGCAACACGCTGTCCTTCGTGCTCGCGAAGGCCGCGCCGGGCGTGCCGGTCGCGGAGCTGGCCGCGCGCATCGGCGCGCAGACCGGGCTGGCGGCGCAGAGCGTCGACGGTTTCCGGCGCCAGACCATCCGCTTCTATCTCGCCAACACCGGCATTCCGGTCAACTTCGGCATCACCATCGTGCTGGCGGTGCTGATCGGCATGGTGGTCGCCGGCCAGACCTTCTACCTGTTCACGCTCGAAAACCTGAAGCAGTACGGCGTGCTGAAGGCGATCGGTGTCTCGGACGGGCGCATCGTCGCGATGATCCTGCTGCAGGCCTGCGTGGTCGGCCTGATCGGCTACGGCCTCGGCATGGGCCTGGTCGCGGCCTTCTTCGAGGTCATGCTCGGCTATCTGCCGGTGCGCGGCATCGTCGTGCAGCCGGTCGCGGCCATGGTCACCGGCGCCGTCGTGCTCGCGATCGTCGCGCTCGCGAGCCTGCTGTCGGTGCGCCGCGTGCTCGTGCTGGAGCCGGCCGCGGTGTTCCGCGGATGAGCGCGCCGGCGACCCCGGCCGTGCGCACGCAGGCGCTGACGCGCAGCTTCGGCGATGGCGACGAGTCGGTGCAGGTGCTGCGCGGCGTCGACTATCAGGCCGGATTCGGCGCGCTGAACTATCTGGTCGGCCCGTCTGGCTGCGGCAAGACCACGCTGCTGTCGATCGTCGCCGGCCTGCTCGAACCCGGCGACGGCGATCTCGAAGTGCTCGGCGAGCGTCCGCAGCGCTTCGGCGCCCGCGCCCGCGCGGCCTTCCGCCGCGAGCGGCTCGGCTTCGTGTTCCAGCAGTACCACCTGCTGCCGGCGCTGACCGCGGCCGAGAACGCCGCGGTGACGCTGATCGCCGCCGGCATGGCGCGCACCCGCGCCGTCGAGCGTGCCCGCGCGCTGCTCCATGAACTCGGTCTCGGCGGGCGCGCCGACGCGCTGCCGAAGCATCTGTCCGGCGGCCAGCAGCAGCGCGTGGCGCTCGCGCGCGCGCTGGTGCACGAGCCGCAGCTCGTGCTCTGCGACGAGCCGACCGCCGCCCTCGACGCCGAATCCGGCCGGCGGGTCGTGGAGCTGCTGCGCGCGGTCGCGGTGCGCCCGGATCGCGCCGTCATCGTCGTCACGCACGACAACCGCATCTTCGATTTCGCCGGGCGCATCGATCACATGGAGGACGGCCGCATCGTGAAGAGCGAATCGCGCATGCCGGCCGCTCCGGAGACCTCCGCATGAAGATTCCCGTCCTGCCGCTGCTCGCGGTCGCCGCGCTCGGCTTTGCCGTGATATCGATCAGCCGCACGCAGCCGGTGCATCCGCTCGCCGATCCGCCGTCGGCGCCGCCGGTCAGCCCGTACGCGCATGCGATCGGCGCGGTCGGGCTGGTCGAGCCGCCGGGCGAGGCGATCGCGATCGGCACGCATCTGCCCGGCGTCGTCGAGCGCGTCGAGGTCGCCGCCGGGCAGACGGTCGCCGCCGGGGCGCCGCTGTTTCGCATTGACCCGCGCCCGTACGCGAGCACGCTGGCGGTGCGCGAGGCCGCGGCCAAAGCCGCCGAGGCGGCCGTGCGCACCGCGCAGGCGCTGCTCGCCGATGCGAAGGCGCAGCAGGCGCACGTGCAGAAGCTCGCCGACCAGCGTTCGATCGCGACCGAGGAAGTCATCCGCCGCCGCTATGCGCTCGACGAGGCCAGTGCCCGCTACGACGAGGCGCGCGCGGTGGCCGAGCGCGCGCAGGCCGAGGTCCGCGATGCGCGCACCGAACTCGAACGCACGACGGTGCGCGCGCCGCTCGATGCCGTCGTGCTCGCCGTGAACCTGCGCGCCGGCGAGTTCGCGCCGGCCGGCGTGCCGGCCGAACCGCTGCTCGTGCTCGGTGCCCGCGGCGCGCTGCAGGTGCGCGTCGACATCGACGAGCACGAAGGCTGGAAGCTCGACCCGCAGCGCCCGGCCGTCGCACGCCTGCGCGGCAACGCGACGATCTCGTCGCCGCTCACGTGGGTGCGCACCGAACCGCTGGCGGTGCCGAAGCGTTCGCTGACCGGCGCGACCACCGAGCGCGTCGACACGCGCGTCGTGCAGGCGATCTACCGGATTGAAAACGCCGGTTTCCCGGTGCGGGTCGGGCAGCAGCTCGACGTGTATGTCGAGACGGCGGCGCC
>NZ_DAOLKE010000170.1:0-3288 GCF_035331805.1 Plasticicumulans sp.
GCCGGGGCGCTGCTGACGGCGCAGTCGCGCCCGGCCGGGGCGGCGACCGCTGCCGAGGACCCGTCGCTGAAGGCGCACGTCGCGCCGGGCGAGCTCGACGAGTACTACGGCTTCTGGTCCGGCGGGCATTCCGGCGAGGTGCGCGTGCTCGGCATCCCGTCGATGCGCGAGCTGATGCGCATCCCGGTGTTCAACACCTGCTCGGCCACGGGCTGGGGCCTGACCAACGAGAGCAAACACGTGCTCGGCGACGGCGCGCGCTTCCACAACGGCGACGCGCATCATCCGCACGTGTCGATGACCGACGGCCGCTACGACGGCAAGTACCTGTTCATCAACGACAAGGCCAACACCCGCGTCGCGCGCATCCGCCTCGACATCTTCAAGTGCGACAGGATCACGTCGATCCCGAACGTCTCGGCGATCCACGGCCTGCGCCTGCAGAAGGTGCCGCACACGAAGTACGTGTTCGCGAACGCCGAGATGCCGATCCCGCAGCCGAACGACGGGCGTGATCTCGACAACGCGCAGAACTACTGGACGATGTTCAACGCCATCGACGCCGAGAGCATGGAGGTCGCCTGGCAGGTCATCGTCGATGGCAACCTCGACAACACCGATGCCGACTACACCGGCAGGTACGCAGCCTCGACCTGTTACAACTCCGAGCGCGGCGTGCATCTCGGCGACATGATGCGCAACGAGCGCGACTGGGTGGTCGTCTACAACATCCCGGCGATCGAGGCGGCGATCCAGGCCGGCAAGGCGACGACGATCGGCGATTCGAAGGTGCCGGTGCTCGACGGGCGCAAGGCCGCGAACCTCGGCATCACGGTTTACATCCCGGTGCCGAAGAACCCGCACGGCCTCAACACCTCGCCGGACGGCAAGTACTTCATCGCCAACGGCAAGCTGTCGCCGACCGTGTCGATCATCGACATCGGCAAGCTCGATGATCTGTTCGCCGGCAAGATCGAGCCGCGCAAGGCCATCGCCGCCGAGGTCGAACTCGGACTCGGCCCGCTGCACACGACCTTCGACGGCCGCGGCAACGCCTACACGACGCTGTTCCTCGACAGCCAGGTCTGCAAGTGGAACATCGCCGACGCGATCCGCGCCTGGAACGGCGAGAAGGTCGACTACATCCGCCAGAAGCTCGACGTGAGCTATCAGCCCGGCCACAACCACGCCAGCCTGACCGAGTCGCGCGAGGCCGACGGCAAGTGGCTGGCGGTGCTCTGCAAGTTCTCGAAGGATCGCTTCCTGAACACCGGGCCGCTGAAGCCCGAGAACGACCAGCTGATCGACATCTCCGGCGAGGAGATGAAGCTCGTGCACGACGGCCCGACCTTCGCCGAGCCGCACGACTGCATCATGGTGCGCCGCGACCAGCTCCGGCCCGTCGATGTCTGGAAGCGCGACGATCCGTTCTTCGCCATCACGCGCGAGCGTGCGAAGAAGGACGGCATCACGCTCGAAACCGACAACAAGGTCATCCGCGACGGCCGGCAGGTGCGCGTCTACATGACCTCGGCGGCGCCGACCTACGGCATCCAGGAGTTCACGGTGAAGCAGGGCGACGAGGTGACGGTGACGATCACCAACCTCGACACCGTCTCGGATCTCACGCACGGCTTCTGCGTCGTCAACCACGGCGTGTCGATGGAGATCGGCCCGCAGCAGACCGCGTCGATCAGCTTCGTCGCCGACAAGCCCGGCGTGCACTGGTACTACTGCAACTGGTTCTGCCACGCGATGCACATGGAGATGGTCGGGCGGATGCTGGTCGAGAAGGCCTGAGGCAGGCGCGCCGCAGCCGGCCCGCAGCCGCACGCCGTGCGGCTGCGGCAGCCGGCGGGAGGGATGGACATGAAGCGATCTGCGGACCCCCTGTGGCTGCTGGCCGTGCTGGTCTGTGCCGGCGTGCTGCTGGCGATCGGCGATGCACTCGCCGCCACCGCCACCGCCACCGGACGACGCGTGTCGCCGGCCGACGGGCCGCTGCAGGCGGCGATCGACGCGGCGGCGCCCGGTGAGGTGCTGCGGCTTGCGCCCGGCGTCTACGCCGGCGGCGTGAAGATCGACCGGCCGCTGACGCTCGCCGGCGAGCCCGGCGCCGTCATCGACGGCGGCGGGCAGGGCGATGTCGTGCGGGTCACGGCGCCCGACGTGACGCTGAGCGGCCTCGGGCTGCGCAACTCCGGGCGCGAACTCGGCGACATGAACTCGGGCGTGTTCCTGCAGAAGGGCGCCGACCGGGCGCGCGTCGAGGGCTGCACGATCGAGGCGGTCGCCTTCGGCATCTGGCTCGATGCGCTCGACGGCGCGCAGATCCTGAACAACCGCATCACCGGCGATGCCGCGCTGCGCTCGCAGGATCGCGGCAACGGCATCCACTTCTTCAGCACCCGCCACTCGCTCGCCGCCGGCAACGAGGTCGGCGAGGCGCGCGACGGCATCTACATCGACACCAGCGACGACAACGAGCTGCGCGACAACTTCCTGCACGACCTGCGCTACGGCATTCATTACATGTACGCCAACCGCAACGCGCTGCTCGGCAACCGCACGACGCGCACGCGCACCGGCTACGCGCTGATGTCGTCGAAGAACCTGAAGGTCATCGGCAACCGCTCCGAGCGCGACGAGAACTACGGCATCGCGCTGAACGCGCTGAACAGCTCCGAGATCCGCGACAACGTCGTCATCGACGTGCAGCGCGGCCGTGCCAATCCGAGCGGCGCACGCGATGCGCACCTGCCGGCCGGCGCCAGCAGCGGTCCGGGCGGGGCCGAGGGCAAGGCGCTGTTCGTCTACAACTCGCTGTACAACGACATCCGCGGCAACGTCTTCGCCGGTGCCGAAATCGGCATTCACCTGACCGCCGGTTCCGAGGACAACCGCATCCACGGCAACGCCTTCGTCGCCAACCGCACGCAGGTCAGGTACGTCGCGGTGAAGACCCAGGAATGGTCGGTCGACGGCCGCGGCAACTGGTGGAGCGACTACCTCGGCTGGGACAGGAACGACGACGGCCTCGGCGACACGCCGTACGAGCCCGTCGACGGCGTCGACCGCCTGCTCTGGCAGTACCCGGCGGCGCGCGTGCTGCTCGCGAGTCCCGCGGTCGAGACGCTGCGCTGGGTGCAGCGCCAGTTCCCGGTGCTGCGTCCGCAGGGCGTGCGCGACAGCCACCCGCTGATGAACCCGCCGGCCGCCGCGATCCCCCGCGTCGCGAGCGCCGCCCCCGGTGCGCACGAGGCGACCCGATGATGAAGCTTTCCACCC
>NZ_DAOLKE010000170.1:3388-5153 GCF_035331805.1 Plasticicumulans sp.
CTGCAAGCCGGCATGAATCCGTCATCGACATCGACCGGGCCAGCGTCCGCTACGGCCGCCACTGCGCGCTCGATGGCCTGACGCTCAGGCTCGAAGCCGGCGAGGTGCTCGGCCTGCTCGGTCACAACGGCGCCGGCAAGACCACGACGATGAAGCTGATCCTCGGCCTGCTGGCTCCGCAGGCCGGGCAGGTGCGCGTGTTCGGCGAGGACCCGCACGGTCCGGCCGCGCCGCGGCTGCGGCTCGCGCTCGGCTATCTGCCCGAGAACGTCAGCTTCTACGACAACCTGAGCGGTCGCGAGGTACTGGACTTCTTCGCGCGCATGAAGCGCGCCCCGCGCACCCAGGCGACGGAGCTGCTCGAACGCGTCGGGCTGGCCGCCGCGGCCGGGCGGCGCGTGAAGACGTACTCCAAAGGCATGCGCCAGCGCCTCGGACTCGCGCAGGCGCTGCTCGGCAGCCCGCGGCTGCTGCTGCTCGACGAGCCGACCGTCGGCCTCGATCCGCTGGCGACGCGCGAGTTCTACGCGCGCGTCGACGAACTGCGCCGCACCGGCACGACCATCATTCTCTGCTCGCACGTGCTGCCCGGCGTCGAGCGCCACATCGACCGCGCGCTGATCCTCGGTCAGGGCCGCGTGCTCGCCGCCGGCAGCCTCGATGCGCTGCGCGAGCAGGCCGGGCTGCCGCTGCTGATCCACGTGCGCGGCAACCCCGGACCGCACGCGCTCGCCGCACTGCCGGCCGGCAGCCGCACGCGCATGCTCGCCGATGGCCGCTTCGAGATCGCGCTGGCCGCGCATGCCAAGCTCGACGCGCTGCGCGGCCTGCTGACCGATCCGGCCGTGCACGATCTCGACATCGAGCCGCCGTCGCTCGAAACCCTGTACGCCCACTTCGGCAGCGCCGTCGCCGGCGAAGGAGAATCCGCATGAATCCCGCATCGGTGCTCGCGCCGGTGCTGACCGTCGCCGCCAAGGAGTTCCGCGACGGCCTGCGCAACCGCTGGGTGGCGGCGATCGCGATCGTCTGCGCGCTGCTCGCCGTGGGGCTGGCGACCTTCGGGGCTGCGGCCTCGGGGCAGGTCGGCTTCACGGGGCTGGCGACCACGATCGCGAGTCTGGCGAGCCTCGCGGTATTCCTGATCCCGCTGATCGCGCTGCTGCTCGCCTACGACAGCATTGTCGGCGAGGACGAACAGGGCACGCTGCTGCTGCTGCTGACCTATCCGCTGTCGCGGCTGCAGCTGCTCGCCGGCAAGTTCCTCGGTCACGGCGCGATCCTCGCCGTATCGACGACGCTCGGTTTCGGGCTCGCCGGCCTAGTCATCGGCATCGGCTCGGACAAGGTCGCGACCGGGCCGCTGGTGGCGGCACTCGGGCTGTTCATCGTCAGCGCGACGCTGCTCGGCTGGGCTTTCGTCGGCATCGCCTATGTGATCAGCGCCGGTGCCAGCGAGAAATCCCGCGCCGCCGGGCTCGCGCTGGTCGTCTGGTTCGCGTTCGTGCTGGTGTTCGATCTCGGCCTGCTCGGCTTTCTGGTCGCGACCGGCGGCGCGATCGGGCGCGACTGGCTGCCCTGGCTGCTGCTGCTGAACCCGGCCGACGTGTTCCGGCTCGCCAATCTCGCCGGCTTCGACGCGAACGCCACGGCCGGCCCGGTGTCGATCGGTGCCGGCTTCCCCGTGCCGCTGCTGCTGGCCGTGCAGGGCGCGTGGGTGCTCGCGCCGTTCGCGCTCGCCGTCTGGCGCTTCCGGCGACGCTGA
>NZ_DAOLKE010000170.1:5253-7662 GCF_035331805.1 Plasticicumulans sp.
GCGAGAGGTTCCGCACATGCCCAGCCGCCGCCACGTCCTGCTCGGTCTCGGCGCCTTCACGTTCACATCCGCGTTTTCCTCGCTGCTCGCCGGCTGCGGCGAGGACAGGCCGCCGGCCGTCGCGCTGCGGCCGGTGCCGATCGCCGCCGCCGACGAGTGCGCGGTCTGCGGCATGCAGATCCGCGGTTTTCCGGGGCCGAAGGGCGAGGCCCACGTCAGCGGGCGCGAGGCCGCGCTGAAGTTCTGCTCGACGCGCGATTTCTTCGCCTGGGTGCTGCAGCCCGAGGCCGGCGCCAGCGTGCAGGCGCTGTGGGTGCATGATCTCGGCGCGACCGGCTGGGAACAGCCCGACGATGCCGCCTTCACCGACGCGCGCAGCGCCTTCTACGTGATCGGGCATCGCCGGCTCGGCGCGATGGGGCCGACGCTCGCGAGCTTCCGCGAACGTCCGGCCGCCGAGGCCTTCGCGGCGCGCGAGGGCGGGCGGGTGCTCGCCTTCCTCGACGTGACCGTGGCGCTGGTGGCCGGCGGGCTGGAGCCGGGCTGAGCGGGGCACCGGGCAGGCGGGTGATCCGGCCGCAGGAGCGGGGCCGGAGCCGGCGCGGAAGGTTGTGCGGCCTTACGGCGACAGCGTCATCGACGGCCCGCGTTCGAGCACGCTGTCGCGCCGGCGCAGCAGGTACAGCTCGGCCCCGAGAACCTTGCCGTCGGCGAGTTCGGCCTGCGTGACCTCGACGCCGGCATAGCGCGGGTCACGGCAGCCCATGGCCTGGAAGCTGACGTAACCCTCGGAGCGCACGACCGTCTGCGGCAGGATGCGCGGCGGTCCCTCGCAGCCGCCGTCCATGACCACGGCACCGCGGTTGTCGGCGTCGAGGTAGATCGCGACGTCGTAGTACACGGCGCCGCGCCGGCCGCTCGCGTAATAGCCGGGCACGCCGGCGAGGTCCTCGGGCGGTGGCAGCCGCGCGGTCGAGCAGCCGGGCAGGGCGGCGAGGGCGGCGAGAAGCAGCAGGGCGGTCGATGCAGGGCGCATGGCGGCAGCGGTCGTGGCCTCGGCGGTCGGGGCCGACAGCATGCCGGCCTCGCCGGCGCGCCGGTAGGGGCCCAGGGCAATCGGGCGGCGTCACCGGCCCTCCGTGCCCATCGCCCGCAGCCGCTGCAGCCAGCGTTCGCGGCCCCCGTTGCCGATCGTCAGCACGCTGCCGACCAGCGTCGTGCGCACCGGGCGGAAGCCTGCGGTGCCGAGCAGGTGCCGGCGCAGCGTCTTCACGCTGTGGGCGCCGAAGTACCAGCGGTAGGCGAAGGCCGGCATGTTCATCGTCACCAGCACGTGCGCGCTGCGCCCGCCGAGCAGCGGTTTCGGCGGCGCGTCGGGGCCGGGCGGCGTGAAGGCGAAGCCGGGGCGCAGCGCGTGTTCGAGCAGGCCGAGCAGCAGCGCCGGCGGGTTGCCGAACCACAGCGGATACGCGAGCAGCCAGTGATCGGCGGCCGTGAGCGCCGCCTGCAGGCGCGTGACATCGGCCGGCGTGTTCGCCGGCTCCCAGTCGCCGCCGCTGCGCAGCCACGGAAAGTCGAGGGTGGCGACGCGCAGCCGCTCGACTTCGTGCCCGGCCGCGCGCGCGCCATCGGCATAGGCATCGAGCAGGGCCGGCAGGAAGTGCGGTGCCGGATCGCGGTCCGGGTGACCGTCGAGGATCAGGATGCGTCGGGCCATGCCGGTGAACTCCGCAAGCAGGTGATGCGTTGCAGCATGCATCCGTCCCCCGGCTGCTGGCCATCCCCGTTGCCGGCGCCGGGGCAGGATTCAGCCGTCCTGCGGCTGCGTCCCCTGCGCGATGTGCCGTGACAGCAGGATCAGCGGCAGCACGCCGACCGCGACGATCGCAAGCGCCGCGGTCGAGGCCTCGGCGAGGCGTTCGTCCGCTGCCAGCGTGTAGACCTGGGTTGCCAGCGTGTCGAAGTTGAACGGGCGCATCACCAGCGTCGCCGGCAGTTCCTTCATCGTGTCGACGAACACCAGCAGCGCGGCGCTCGCGAGGCTGCCGCGCAGCAGCGGCAGGTGCACCTCGCGCAGCAGCGCGCCGCGCCCGCGCCCGAGGCTGCGCGCGGCCTCGTCCATGCTGACGGTGATGCGCGACAGGCCCGTGTCGACCGTCTGCACCGCGACGCTCAGGAAACGCACCAGATAGCCGTAGACCAGCGCCGCGAGCCCGCCGGTCAGCAGCAGGCCCGGATGCGGCTGGCCGAGCGACTGCCAGAGCGCGGCGATGGCATGATCGAGCCGTGTCACCGGGATCAGGATGCCGACCGCGATCACCGAGCCCGGCACCGCGTAACCGAGCGCGATGCCGCGATTCAGCAGCCCCGCGGCCCGGCGCGCCGGACCGCGCGCGAGCCGGGCGCCGT
>NZ_DAOLKE010000171.1:0-7656 GCF_035331805.1 Plasticicumulans sp.
AGCGATACCCATGGCGTTGCGAACCGGTATTCAGTCACCAGCCGTGCAGCGCCTCGCCGATGCCGTCGCCGAGGCCGAGCGCACGGCGATCCGTTCGGCGCTCGCCGTCAGCGGCGGACGCAAGGTCGATGCGGCGAAGCTGCTCGGCATCTCGCGCGCGACGCTGTACGAAAAGCTCGCGCTGCTCGGCCTGCAGGGCACGGGCTGAATCCGCGGCGGCGGCTGCGCCAAAGCGGGGCGACGCAAGGAATTTGCACGTTACCGTTCCAATCACCGTTCCAATGGCGTGCGTCTTGCTCCAGCATACGCGCCTTCCCGCCGGTGGCCGCGCATCTGCTTGTAAATGCGGCCCTGACGGGGGATCGGGCGCCACGATGGTGCGACGCAGCACCATTGTGGTGACACTTCGTCCCGCGGTGACCGGCCCCCGCTGGTACACCGCATCATGAACAGTCTACGGGGGATGCAATGGGCAAGGTGGCAATCGTTACGGGCGGCATCGGTGGCCTGGGAACCGCGATGTGCAAGGCGCTGTGCGCCCAGGGCCGTACCGTCGTGGCGGCCTACTACCCCGCCGAGGCCGACAAGGCTGCGGAATGGCAGAAGGCCCGCAAGGAAGAAGGTCTGGACATCGCCGTCTATCCGGTGGACGTGAGCGACCTCGAAAGCTGCGCGCAGCTCGTCGCCAAGGTCGAGGCCGACCTCGGTCCGGTCGAGATCCTGGTCAACAACGCCGGCATCACGCGCGATTCCGTGTTCAAGCGCATGACCGACGCCCAGTGGCTGGCCGTCATCAACACGAACCTGAACAGCCTGTTCAACATGACCAAGCCGGTGTTCGAGAAGATGACCTCGCGCGGCTGGGGCCGGATCATCAACATCTCGTCGGTCAACGGCCAGAAGGGCCAGTTCGGCCAGGCCAACTACTCGGCCGCCAAGGCCGGTGCGCACGGCTTCACGATGGCGCTGGCGCAGGAAGGCGCCAAGGCCGGCGTGACCGTCAACACCATCTCGCCGGGCTACATCGGCACCGACATGGTCATGGCCATCGCCGAGGAAGTCCGCAACAAGATCATCGCGACGATCCCGGTCGGCCGTCTCGGCACGCCGGAAGACATCGCGCGCACGGTCGCCTTCCTGGCCGATGACGAAGCCGGCTTCATCACCGGCGCCGACATGTACGTCAACGGCGGTCTGTACATCCACTGATCGTCCGACCGGCCGGCGCCGCAGCGCCGCAAGCGTCAGACCCCGACACCGTCCGGATTCCCGGACGGTGTCTTTTTTTCCGGACGGCGCCGGCACGCCCGCGGAAATTCAAAAAAATTCAGCCGCGCCCGCACAAATCCACGCCGATACGGCTGCCGCCGTACCGGACGTGTCCGGAAATCCGGACGGAGGGCTGGCGGCAAGCATGCAGGTCTGTTCTTTAATTCATTAAAAAACAATAAGTTGTATTTTAATTGCCGGCTGGCACGGTGCTTGGCTCATGGAAGTCAGCCCCCGGGTGCAAAGGGGGCATTCGTCCACCACCGAAGGAGCCCACCGTGCTCGGCATACTTGGCATCGTGCTGTCCCTGGCCTTGCTGATCTTTCTCGCGTACCGCGGCTGGAACGTCATCTTCATCGCGCCGTTCTGTGCCACCGTGGCGCTGCTGTTCAACTGGGGTGACGCGCCGCTGCTCGCGACCTACACCCAGACCTTCATGCCGGCGCTCGGCAACTACTTCGCCAAGTTCTTCCCGCTGTTCCTGCTCGGCGCGGTGTTCGGCAAGCTGATGGATGATTCGGGCTCGGCCCGCGCGATCGCGCACAAGATCGTGCAGCTGGTCGGGCGCGAGCGCTCGATGCTCGCGGTGGTGCTGGCCTGCGCGATCCTGACCTACGGCGGTGTGTCGCTGTTCGTCGTCGCCTTCTCGGTGTATCCGATCGCGGTGTCGCTGTTCCGGGAGTCCGGCATTCCCAAGCGCCTGATCCCGGCGGCGATCGGCCTCGGCTCGTTCACGTTCACGATGACGGCGCTGCCCGGCACGCCGGCGATCCAGAACGCCATCCCGATGCCGTTCTTCGGCACCAACACCTTCGCCGCGCCCGGCCTCGGCATCATCGCCGGCGTGTTCATGTTCGCGTTCGGCCAGTTCTGGCTGAACCGCCGCGTCGCCCAGGCCCGCGCCCGCGGCGAAGGCTACGGCAACCACGAGGATGCGCTGAGTCAGGCTGCCGAGCAGGGCATGCCGCCGTTCTGGCTGGCGCTGCTGCCGATCGTCGTCGTCATCGTGCTGAACTACATCGCCACCAGCTATGTGATCCCGGCGATGGACACCGCGTATCTGGCGACCGACAAGTTCAAGAAGACGCCGCTGTCGGCCGTGCTCGGCATCTGGTCGATCATCCTCGCGATGCTGGTGGCGATCACCCTGGTGGCCGTGCTCAACCGCAAGCGCATCGCCAACCTGCTCGACACCTTCAACAAGGGCACGATGGGTTCGCTGCTGCCGATGGCCAACGTCGCCTCGGAAGTCGCCTACGGCGCGGTGATCGCGAGCCTGGCCGCGTTCGCGATCGTGCGCGAGGGCCTGAAGTCGGTCGCCTCCGATCCGGTGACCTCGCTGTTCATCGTGGTCACGGTGCTCGCCGGCATGACCGGTTCGGCCTCCGGCGGCATGAGTCTCGCGCTCGGGGCGATGGGTGAGTACTACGCTCATGCGGCACAGGCGGCCGGCATCAACCCCGAGATCATGCACCGCATCGCGGCCCTGGGCTCGGCGGCGATGGACATCCTGCCGCACAACGGCGCCGTCATCACGCTGCTCGCCATCTGCTCGCTGACGCACCGGGAGTCGTACCTCGACCTGTTCATGGTCGGATCGCTGTCGGCGCTGCTGTCGAGCGTGCTGGTGCTCGGGCTGAACGCCGTGTTCGGCACCTTCTGAGGCGGACGGAGGCGGAGACAGCCATGACCTACCGACATGTCCTGCTTGCGGCGGAATTCGATGCGGTCGGCCCGCGGATGCTGGCGCGGGTCAGCGAACTGCTGCGCTACGGCGCCCCGCGCCTGACCCTGCTGCACGTCGTCGACGAGCGCAGCGAAGGCGGCAGTGAGCTGCTGCCGACGGTGGCCGGCACGCCCGAGCCGCACCGGCTGGTCGTGCCCCAGGGCACCGAGGAAAACCTGCCGCTGGAATCCGACACCGAGACCCGGCTCGACGAGGCCGCCGCACGCTTCCTGCAGTCGCTGGCGCAGCGCCTCGGCGTGCCGGGTGCGCAGCTGCGGGTCGTGGCCTCGACCTCGGTCAGCACGGCGATCATCGCCGAGGCGCGTGCCGCGGGCGTCGACCTGATCATCGTCGGCCATCACGACCGCCACTGGCTGGACTGGCTGGTTGCCGGCACGGCCGAACGGGTGGTCGGTGCGGCGGTCTGCGACGTGCTGGTCCTGCATACGGCCGACTGAGGTCCGGCGACGGCCTCCACTGACTGCGGAGCGGCATCCGGCCGCTCCACATCCAATACATTGCCGCACCAGCCGGCATCATTCCAAAGGGAAGGAGAGGGCATCCATGGGTCCACATCCGCATCCGCTGCTCGCCGGCCAGCCGCTGGCCCCGAAGGGCAAGGTGGTCACCGCCGCCGAGGCCGTGCGCCTGATCCGCGACGGCGACACGCTCGGCACCGGCGGCTTCGTCGGCATCGGCTTTGCCGAAGGCCTCGCCTGTGCGCTGGAACGGCGCTTTCTCGAAACCGGCGAGCCGCGCAACTTGCGGCTCGTGTACGCGGCCGGGCAGGGCGACGGCGCCGAGCGCGGCCTGAATCATCTCGGCCACGAGGGGCTGGTCGACTCCGTGGTCGGCGGGCACTGGGGACTGGTGCCGAAGCTGCAGAAGCTCGCGATCGACGGTCGCATCAGCGCCTGGAACCTGCCGCAGGGCGTGATCACGCACCTGTTCCGCGACATCGCCGCCGGCAAGCCCGGCACGCTGACCCGCGTCGGGCTCGGCACCTTCGTCGACCCCGAGTTCGGCGGCGGCAAGCTGAACGAGCGCACCACCGAGGAGCTGGTCCGGCGCCTGCCGATCGACGGCGAGGACTACCTGTTCTACAAGGCCTTCCCGATCAACGCCTGCTTCCTGCGCGGCACGACCGGTGACCCGGACGGCAACATCACGATGGAGCGCGAGGCGCTGACGCTCGAAGCGCTGGCGCTCGCGACCGCGACGCGCAACAGCGGCGGCATCGTCATCGTGCAGGTCGAGCGCATCGCCGAGCGCGGTTCGCTGTCGGCACGCCAGGTCAAGATTCCGGGCATCCTCGTCGACTGCGTGGTGGTCGCCGAGGCGCGCGAGCACCAGCAGACCTTCGCCGAGCCCTACAGCCCGGCGTTCTCGGGCGAGATCCGTGTGCCGGTGACCGGCATCGCGCCACTCGCGCTCAACGAGCGCAAGCTGATCGCGCGCCGTGCCGCCTTCGAGCTGCGACCGAACGCCGTCGTCAACCTCGGCATCGGCATGCCCGAGGGCATCGCCGGCGTCGCCAACGAGGAACAGGTGCTCGAACTGCTGACGCTGACCACCGAGCCCGGCGTGATCGGCGGCCTGCCGGCCTCGGGCCTGAACTTCGGGGCGGCGGTCAACACCCAGGCGATCATCGACCAGCCCTCGCAGTTCGACTTCTACGACGGCGGCGGGCTCGACATCGCCTTCCTCGGCCTCGCGCAGGCCGATGCCGAGGGCAACCTGAACGTCAGCAAGTTCGGACCGCGCCTGGCCGGGGCCGGCGGCTTCATCAACATCAGCCAGAACGCCAAGCGCGTGGTGTTCGTCGGCACCTTCACGGCCGGCGGCCTCAGGCTCGCGATCGGGAACGGGCAGCTGCACATCGAGCAGGAAGGCCGCGAGCGCAAGTTCGTGCGCGCCGTCGAGCACCGCACCTACAGCGGCCCGGTCGCCGCCGCGCGCGGGCAGAAGGCGCTGTACGTGACCGAGCGCTGCGTGTTCGAGCTGAGCGCGGGCGGGCTGGTGCTGACCGAGGTCGCCCCCGGCATCGACATCGAGCGCGACATCCTCGCGCACATGGACTTCGCGCCGCTGATCCCGCAGCCGCCGCGACTGATGGATGCGCGCATCTTCCTGCCGGCGACGATGGGCCTGCGCGCCGGGCTGCTGGAGCTGCCGCTGGAACAACGCTTCACGTACGATGCCGCGCAGAATCTGTTCTTCATAGATTTCGGCGGCTACCATGTCGCCCGCCCCGAACAGATCGAAGCGATCCGCGGGGTGGTCGAGACGCGGCTGGGACACCTCGACAAACGCGTCGACACCATCGTCAACTACGACGACTTCAGCATCGCCCCGGAACTGCTTGACGCCTATATCGAAATGGTCAGGGACGTGGTCGGGCGCTTCTATTCGGGCGTCACCCGTTACACGACCAATGCCTTCCTGCGCATGAAACTCGGCCGCGCGCTCTCCGAGCGCGAGCTGACGCCGGCGCTGTACGGCAGTCGAGACGAGGCGCGGGCAGGCCTGGCATCCGGCAGCCAGCGCTGACGGCGGCCCGGACCGGGTGCGGCGGCGCGACGCGCCCGGTCGTCCGACAAGCCCGGCCCGCGGGGGGCCGCAAGGTCGCGCATGTTCGTCATCATCGGCTACGTGGTCATCATCGGCTGCATCCTCGGCGGTTTCATCATGGCCGGCGGCCATCTCGGCGTGCTGATGCAGCCGGTGGAAGTG
Organism: Plasticicumulans sp.; assembly: GCF_035331805.1. Taxonomy (NCBI): domain Bacteria; kingdom Pseudomonadati; phylum Pseudomonadota; class Gammaproteobacteria; family Candidatus Competibacteraceae; genus Plasticicumulans; species Plasticicumulans sp. Next base: position 5,730 of record NZ_DAOLKE010000171.1, read on the forward strand.
CTGATCATCGTCGGCTCGGCGGTCGGCGCCTTCTTCGTCGGCAACAGCATGACGGTCGTCAAGGAGGCGGGCGGGGCGCTCGGTGCCTGCTTCAAGGGCGGCAAGTACACGCAGGCGCTGTACATGGAGACGCTGACGCTGCTCTATCTGATCTTTGCGAAGATCCGCAAGGAAGGCCTGCTTGCGCTGCAGGCCGACATCGACGAGCCGCACAGCAGCAAGCTGTTCGAGCAGGCGCCGACCGTGCTGCACGATCACCACGCCGTCGAGTTCATCACCGATTACCTGCGCCTGCTGTCCTCGGGCAACATCGAGCTGAACCAGCTCGACAACCTGATGGACCTCGACATCGAGACCCACCACCATCAGGGCGAGCGACCGATCAAGGCCATCCAGGCCTTCGCCGACGGCCTGCCGGCCTTCGGCATCGTCGCGGCCGTGCTCGGTGTCGTGCACACGATGGAGTCGGTCGGCATCCCGCCGGCCGAGCTCGGCAAGCTGATCGCCGCGGCGCTGGTCGGCACCTTCCTCGGCATCCTGCTCGCCTACGGCTTCGTCGGCCCGCTCGGCAGCCTGCTGACGCAGAAGCTCGACGAGAGCACCAAGTACTACCAGGCGATCAAGGCGGCGTTCATCGCCAACCTGAACGGCTACGACCCGATGGCTTCGGTCGAATTCGCGCGCAAGGTCATGTACTCAAGCGAGCGCCCGGGCTTCACCGAGCTGGAAAAGCACATCCAGGCCGCCCGCAAGGCGAAGTGAACGCCTGATCCTGCCCGGTCCTCCGGGTCTGCCCGCAGCGGTTGCGCCTGATGTCCGAACAGCGTCCGATCATCATCAAGAAGGTCAAGAAGGGCCACGGCGGTCACCACGGTGGCGCGTGGAAGCTCGCCTATGCGGACTTCGTGACCGCGATGATGGCGTTCTTCCTGCTCATGTGGCTGCTCGGCTCGACCACCAAGGGCTCGCTGCAGGGCATCGCCGAGTACTTCCAGAACCCCTTCAAGGTCGCGATGAGCGGCGGCGAGGGCTCGGGCGATGCCAACAGCGTCATCCGCGGCGGCGGCGAGGATCTCAGCCGCTCGGTCGGTCAGGTCAAGCGCACCAACGAGGGCACGCGCCAGATCCTCACCAAGGCTTCCGAGGATCAGGCCGGCAAGCTCCGGCTGCTGAAGGACAAGCTGGAGCGCATGATCGCGGCCAGCGCGACGCTCAAGCAGTTCCGCGACCAGCTCAAGCTCGACCTGACCCGCGAGGGCCTGCGCATCCAGATCATCGATGCCGCCAACCGGCCGATGTTCGAACTCGGCAGCGCGGTCATGCAGCCCTATGCGCGCGACATCCTGCGCGAGATCGCACCGGTCATCGGCGAACTGCCGAACGTGCTGACCATCACCGGCCACACCGATGCCCGCCCGCTCGGCAACCCGGCCAAGGGCTACTCGAACTGGGAGCTGTCGGCCGATCGCGCCAACGCCGCCCGCCGCGAACTGGTCGGTGCCGGCCTCAGTGAACAGAAGATCCTGCGCGTGATCGGGCTGGCCGAGAGCGTGCCGTTCGTGCCGCAGGACCCGCTCGATCCGACCAACCGCCGCATCGCGATCGTGGTCATGAACAAGGATGCCGAGGACAGCGTGCGCGCCAACATCGGCGAATCGGTCGAGGTCCGCGAAGGTGCAGGCGTGCGGCCCGAAACCATCGATCCGGATCGCGCGCCGCCGGTGCCGGCACGGCCCCAGGGCCGGCCGGCCCTGATCCCGCCTCCGGCCGTCGCCCCCGCGCCGGCCACCAACGGCAGCGCGCCGCCCGCGTCACCTGCGCCCGCCTCCACCGGCGCCGTGATCGCCCACCACCAAGCGCCACTGTCCGCGGCGGCTCCAGCCAGCAGGGCTGATCCGGCTGACGATAGCGCGTCTTGGCGGCGAGC
>NZ_DAOLKE010000172.1:0-2460 GCF_035331805.1 Plasticicumulans sp.
GCGCTTCGGCGGGGGCCGGCGCCGGGGCATCGGGCTGCGTTGCAGGGGCAGGGGCTGTGGCCCCGGCCGGGCGCTCGACCGCGATGCCCGGGGAGGTTTCGTCTGCGGTTGCGACAGAGGACCCGGGAGCGGTAGTCGTCACCGGCGCCGTGACCGGGGCTTCGGGAACGGCGGGGAACTGCGCAGCGCCCGGGCTCGGGACCGGCAGTGGCACCGGGACCGGCAGGCCGGCTGGTGCGTCGCCCGCGGGCGGAGCTTCGGTGCCGGACGGCCGGGGCGGGCGGACATCGCTGCCGGTGGCCGGCTCCGGCGCACCGTCATGACCGACCGGGGCGGGGGCTGGCGGCTGCGTGTCGGGTCCGCTCGCCGGCGGCAGCGCCGCGACCGCAGGCTGAGCGGTCGCGATGGCCGGCCCGGCAGGGTTGCGGGTGGCCGGCGCAGGCAGGTCCGGCGTCACAGCGCTCGCCGGCGTTGGCTGGCCAGCGGCCGGCGGCTGCGCGCTCAGTGTTGCGGCCGGCGGCTGCGCAGCGGCTGGCCCGGTGAAACCGCCCGGCAGCTGCCGGTACAGCATGGCGCCGATGGCGGTGACGATCACGGTCGCCAGCACCAGCGCGACCGGCAGGCTGCGCCCGCCACGCGGGCGATCGTCGAGCAGCGCGATCAACGCGCCGGGCACGCCGCCGGTGCGGCTGATGGCCCGGCGCCCGGCGGCGCCCTGCAGCCGCGGCGGCAGCGTATCGGTGTGGCGGGCGAGGAATTCGAGGCTTTCCTCCAGCGTCAGCGCCGGCAGTGCGGCCACGTAGACGCGCTGGCGCGACAGATGCTCGCCGGCGACGGCAATGCGCTGATCGAGATCGCCGCTGCCGGCCAGGATCACGTTCATCAGGCCGCTCTTGCCCTTGTCCGCCGACAGCCCGAGCCGGATCAGCAGCGACAGTTCCAGCGAGGACAGGTGCTCTGCCGCGTCGATCAGCACGACCGGGCAGCGTCCGCTGCCGTGCAGGCCGGTCAGGTGCTGGATCAGCGCGCGACGGGTCTGGGTCGGATTGCCGTCGGTCGGCACGCCGAAGGCCACGGCCAGTCCGACGAGCAGCCCGCCCTTGCCGGCACCGGCCATCAGGTGCGCGATGGCAAGCTGTTCGTCCTGCGCGAGCACTCCGGCCAGCCGTTCGAGCAGCAGGCTCTTGCCGGCGCCGGGCGGCCCCTTGACGACGCCGATGAACGCCCCCGTGTGGGCCAGGCGTTCGAGTGCTTCGGTCGTGCGGGCCAGTACCGGTGTGACGTACCAGTGACCGGCCCGGGGAATCGGATGCGGCTCGTCCATGCGCAGTGCCTGGGGTCCGGGCCGCGCTCAGCGGCAGCAGGCGTCGAGCGTGGCGCGCAGCAGCGCCGGTGGCGTATCGCCGCGCACGACCGCGTTGCCGAGCCCTTCGAGCAGCACCAGCCGGATGCGGCCCTCGCTGGCCTTCTTGTCGACGGCCATCAGGTTCAGGAAGTCGTCCGCCCCGAGGCCGGCCGGCGGCGCGACCGGCAGCCGTGCGCGCTCGAACAGGCGCTGCACGCGCCCGAGCTCGGCTGCGCCCAGCCAGCCGAGCCGCGCCGACAGGTCGAGCGCCATCATCGTGCCGGCGGCCACGGCTTCGCCGTGCAGCCAGTTGCCGTAGCCGCTGCCGGTTTCGATCGCGTGTCCGAAGGTGTGGCCGAGGTTCAGCAGCGCGCGCTCGCCGCTCTCGCGTTCATCCCGCCCGACGATGTCGGCCTTGTCCTGACAGCTGCGCTGGATCGCCTGCGCCAGCGCCTGCGGCTCGCGCGCCAGCAGCGCATCGAGGTGGGCTTCGATCCAGTCGAGAAAGGGCAGGTCGCGGATCAGCCCGTACTTGATGACCTCGGCCAGACCGGCAGCCAGTTCGCGATCCGGCAGCGTGTTCAGCGTGTCGGTGTCGGCGATCACCACGCGCGGCTGGTGAAAGGCGCCGATCATGTTCTTGCCGAGCGCGTGGTTGACGCCGGTCTTGCCGCCGACCGACGAATCGACCTGCGCAAGCAGCGTCGTCGGCACCTGTACGAATGACACGCCGCGCTGGTAACAGGCCGCGGCGAAGCCGGTCATGTCGCCGATCACGCCACCGCCGAGCGCGAGCAGCGTGCAACCCCGATCAAAGCGCGCGCGCAGCAGCCGGTCGAACACCTGTTCGAGCACCGCGAGCGTCTTGTACTGCTCGCCATCCGGCAGCACGACGGTCTCGACCTGCAGACCTTCGAGCGCCAGCAGCGTGGCTTCGAGATACAGCGGCGCCACCGTCTCGTTGCTGACCACCAGCACCTGCCGGCCCGGGATGCAGGAGCGCCAGGCCTCGGGCTGCCGGAGCAGGCCGGGGCCGATCAGGATCGGGTAGCTGCGGTCGCCGAGATCGACGGTCAGGGTCTGCATGGGTGCGACGGACATGGCGGGAAACGGGT
>NZ_DAOLKE010000172.1:2560-7597 GCF_035331805.1 Plasticicumulans sp.
TGTTCGTCCACCGAGGTTTCGAGATAGACGACGAAGCCGCGCGTGCTCAGGCAGGCACGGTTTTCCGCCGCCAGAACGGCCCCCCCGCCGGTGGCGAGCACGATGCCCTCGCGCAGCGTCAGATCCTCGATCACCTGACGCTCGCGCAACCGGAAGCCGGCTTCGCCTTCCTTCTCGAAGATCAGCGGAATGCTGGCGCCGGTGCGGGTTTCGATTTCCTTGTCGCTGTCGACGAAAGGGCGCGACAGGCTCTGGGCCAGCAGGCGGCCGATCGTGGACTTGCCGGCACCCATCGGGCCGACGAGGAACAGGCTTGCGGAAGGTCTGTACATCGGATGTCCTGACAGGACTGCGCCGCGCGACCTGAGCGGGGCCGCGCGGCGCAGTGCAAGAGGTCCTCCTGCGCGATCAGCGGATGACGACGTTGCCGTCGACGATCTGCGGCGTGATGAAGATCAGCAGCTCGGACTTGGTGTTCGAGGATGCGTTGCGCCGGAACAGCCGGCCGATGCCGGGGATGTCGCCGAGGAACGGAATCTTGTCCACCGATTCGGAGGTGATCTGTTCGTAGACGCCGCCCAGCACCACGGTCTCGCCGCTGCGCACCAGCACCTGCGTGCTGACCTCGCGCTTGGCCAGCACCGGCTGGCCCTGCACGACTTCGCCGGTGACCTCATTCTTGGTTACCTTGATGTCCATGATGATGGCCTTGTCCGGCGTGATCTGCGGGGTCACGGTCAGTTCGAGCAGGGCTTCCTTGAAGGAAACATTATTGGTCGATGCGCCACCGACATTCGACACCGCGGTATAGGGCACTTCCCGGCCCTGCTTGATCGAGGCTTCCTTGCGATCGGCCGTCATCACGCGCGGATTGGAAAGCGTTTCGCCGCGTCCCTCGGCCTGCAGGGCGGACAATTCCAGATCCAGTTGGAAGCGTGAGCCTAGGATAGCCAGTCCCAGTGATCCGGCCGGTGAGCCTGTCACCGCGGCATCAAAACCGAGGCGATCGGTCAGGGTGGTGGTATATGTGCCGCTGCTGGTGAAACTGGCCAGACCGTTGTTGATGCCAGCGATGTTGCCGCCCAGAATGGCGCTCTTGCTTCCACTGGTGGTAATGGAGGTTCCACCGATGCGAACACCCAACTCCTTCGAAAAGTCATCGTTGGCGATCACGATCCGTGAATCGATCATGACCTGGCGCACCGGAATGTCGATGCGGGTCACCAGCGCGCGTATGTCACTGATGCGCTCCGGCAGGTCCTGAATCAGCAGGGTGTTGGTGCGATCATCCACTGCCACCTGACCACGCTCCGACAGCAGCGAGGTTTCAGTGGAGCGTCCGGCTGTAGAGCCGCCACCTTCGCTGCGGGTCTTGATCAGTTTTGCGATATCGGCAGCCTTCGCGTAATTGATCTGCATGAGTTCCGAGCGCAGCGGTGCCAGTTCGACCTGCTGCTTGCGGGCTTCGAGTTCCAGTTTTTCGCGCTGCGTGACCTCGGCGGTCGGCGCGATATAGATTACGTTGCCCTGCTGGCGCTGGGTCAGACCCTTGGTCTGCATGATGATGTCCAGCGCCTGATCCCAGGGCACGTTCTTCAGGCGCAGCGTGATGCGACCGGTGACGGTGTCGCTGACGACGACGTTCAGGTTCGTGAAATCGGCGATGATCTGCAGCACCGCACGGACTTCGATATCCTGGAAATTCAGCGACAGCAGTTCACCGCGGTAGGTCCGTTCGCGCTGGTCACCGATCGTGCTGCCGCTGCCACCGCTGCCGGCGCTCGTGGCCGGGCGTACCTCGATCGTATATTTGCCTTCGGTCTGGAAGGCGACGAGTTCGTAACGGCCATTGGTCTTGATGCCGAGGCTGCCGTTACGGCCCTTGTTGACTCCATCGATGCTCATGACCGGCGTACCGAAATCGGTCACGTCCAGCCGCCGCAACTGCGAACTGGCCAGTGGCGCGCCAATGAAATCGGCGATGATGCGGTCGCCTTCCTCGCGCACGTCGACCGAGGTCGAGGCATCGCCCAGACTGACGATGATCTGGCCCTGGCCTTCGGCGCCGCGATGGAAATCGATGCGGCTGACTTCACGATTACCGGCCGCTGCCGGACTGCGGCTGGCGGCATGCATCTGCACGCCGCCAGCCGGCTGGGCCGGACTGCTCTCGGTGCGCGCCACCGGGGTTGATCCTGCCGGCTCAAGAGTCAGCAGCACCTCGCTGCCTTCGGTGCGCACGCTGTAGGGCACCATCCGCGACAGGTTGACCAGCACGCGCGTGCGATCACTGGCCTCGATGATGCTGACGCGTTCGGCGACGCCGTTGCCGATGTCCTGCCGGCGCACGTTCATGCCGTTCTTGGCGCCGGGCAGATCGAGCACGATGCGGGCGGGCTCGCTGGTCGAAAAGTGGGTGGGGGCCGTACCCGGCTGCGACAGCGTGAAACGCAGCTGCGTGCGGTTACCCGGCAGCGAGCCGGCATCGACCGCGGTCAGTTCCGTTGCTGCCCGCGCCGCCCCGGCCGGCAACGCAGCGGCCGTGCAGACAGCGACCACGGCGAACAGACAGGCACGCCAGACCTCGGTCCGGGCGGTTTTCGCCGGCTCGGGCTTCGCCATGATCCTTTTCCCCCTTGATGTATTCAGTCTGTCCGGCCCGCGAACATGAGGCCGGTGTGCTCCGATCCTGCCGGCACGCCCGGAATGGTCCGCCGCCGGCAGCGATCATTCCGCCAGCGTAAGCGCATTGCGCCGTTCGACCCAACCGCCGTTGTTATCCGGCACGATCTCCAGCAGCTCGATCCGGTTGTCGCTGATCTGCAGGATCTTGCCGTAGTCGGTACCGATGAAATTGCCGACCTGGACCGTCTGGACGGTGCCATCCGGAACCCGGATCAGCGCCAGCCTGCCGTCGCGCTCAAGGGTTCCGACCATCTTCAGAGAGCCAAGGCTGTACTTTTCCAGTTCCTCGCGCGGACGGTCGAGGTCGGGGCGGATGCCGTTGTCGATCCGCGGCGGGGCTGCCTGGGCCTTGAGCATCGAGGCGATCGCGAACGGCGACTTCAGATCCTGGGCACTGTAGGCCACGGGTTGGTAGGGCTGGGGCTGGGGCAGCGGGTCGAGCGCTCTGCCGGGCGAGGACGCCTTGGTGAGTGCAACGAAATCCCGCAGGTCCGCTGTATTGTCGGCGGGTTCACATCCGCAGATCAGCAGCGCTGACAGAAGGACGACAGGGATGCGACTCATCTCTTGGAACCTGCCGCAGCGACATTGTCGTCTTCGGTATAGCGATAGGTTTGCAGCGTTGCCTCGATGGTCAGCGGTTCTGCAGATTCCCGGTTGAAGTCCCGGACTGTGGCGCCATTCATCGTGACGTTTTCAAGCGTGACAATGCGTGGCAGCGCAGCGACGCTGCCGATGAATGCGCCGAACTGATGATAGCTGGCCTGTGCTTTGATCTGAATGGGTTTGGCCGCGTAGAAGCCGCGCGAAACTTCATCCAGCGGCCGGAATTGTGAGAAAACCAGTCCATTGGCCCTGCCCTGATTGGAAATGTCTTCCAGCAGGTTCGGCATTTCGGTTTTGGTGGGCAGTTGCTTCAGCATGTCGCTCAACATCTGTTCAAGTTCCTTGATCTGAGCCCGATAGGCATCGATGTTGGCGACCACACGCTGCTTGTTGATGAACTCCTGCCGCAACTGCTGTTCCTTGCCGCGTTCGGAGTCCAGTATGGCAATCTGGTCGGCTGTATCCAGATACCAGCCGGCGCCAACCACCATGCTGAGCGTCAGGACCAGCAGCACGATCCTGGCTGCCAGTGGCCAGTCGCCACCACGATTGATGTCCAGTTCCAGATTGCGCAACTGGTCCAGATTCATTTCTGGCTCCTGGCCGGAGATTTCGCTGTAGTTTCTGCAGGGGGCTGGCTCTTTCTTGGTACGGCAAGGTCAAATATGCTGACCCGGACACCTGCGATGTCGCGATTGTCGATCTGGCGCAGTACTGGTTCACCGAACAACGGCGTTTCCACCAGTCGGCGCAGGAAATCGGAAACCACATAATTCGATAGCGCTGTGCCATTCAGGGTGATGTTGTTGCCTTCTGTTCTTAAGCTGGACAGATACAGGGTGTCGGGAGCAATTCGTGCGAGTGTGTCAAAAATCCGCACCATTGTCGGGCGGCTGGTCTGGAGGTTCTGAATGATGTCCAGCCTGGCCAGCAGGCGCGCTTTGGTCTCATCCAGTTTCTTCATTTCTTCCGCGATTCGATTCAAGCGGGCGATTTCCGAGCGAAGAAACTGGTTGCGGGTCTGCTGCCCCTGAATCTGTTCGGCAACCAGCAGATGCGCCCCGACGACTGAAACAGCCCCCAGTAACACCGCTGCAACAATGGATGCAACGAACTGGCGCTGGCGTCGCTGGCGTCGTTCTTCGCGCCAAGGCAGGAGATTGATGCTGGTCATCGATCAAAACTCCGGAGGGCGAGGCCGCAGGCCGTGGCATACAGTGGAGCCTGCGCTTGCAGATCACGGTGTCGTACACGGGCCGGAGCGGTCATGGCTTCAAACGGGTTGCCGAGAACCGTAGGAATCTGCAAGGTAGCGCCTACGGCCCGTGGCAAACCGGGGACCAGCGATCCGCCGCCAGTGAGGATCACATGCTCGACCGTACTGTGGTGGCTCGATGAAAAGAAGAATTGCAGCGTCTGGCCGATCTGCTCAGCGATCGTGTTGCGGTAATGCGTGATCAGATCAGTACTGTATTCGTCATTCTGCCCGCCGGTTCGCTTGGCCAGTTCCGCATCGGCGCGGGTGATGCCATAGGCATCAGCGATGGCATTGGTGAGCATGTCACCGCCGAAGGCGTGTTCACGGGTGTAGATCGTGCGCCCTTCCTGCAGCACATACAGGGTGGTATGGCCGGCGCCCACATCGATCACTGCAAAGCGGGCGTCCGCGCCGTACTGTGGCAAGGTCGAAGCCAGCAGGTGAAAGCTGTTTTCGAGGGCATAGGTTTCAACGTCGACGATGGCTGC
>NZ_DAOLKE010000173.1:0-7529 GCF_035331805.1 Plasticicumulans sp.
CCGATCCAGCACCACAGCAGGATGCCGATCACCGGCTCGCGCACCGTGCGGATCAGGCCGTAGGTGACGATCAGCAGGATGGCGATGTCACGCATCGGCGTTCACACCGCGGCCCCGGCATCGCGGAAGCAGAACACGCTCTCGCCGCCGAGCAGGTAGTCGAACGGATGCTCGCCGAGCACCCGGAAGAACGGCCGGCTGCTGCCGCGCCACGGGAACAGCCAGTCGTCGAGTTCGAGCGTGATCAGGTGCGCGCGCCCGACCCATTCGGTCGCACTCGCGAACAGGTATTGCTGCGCCCCCTCGATGTCGAGCTTGACGATCAGCGGCTCGCGGCAGCCGGCGAGCGTGCAGATCTCGTCGATCGTGTACGCGCGCAGCGTGCCGGGGCCGTCGCCGGTGGTTTCCTCGACGCGGAAGGCCGCGGAGCCGGACTCGGGGTTGACGATGCGCAGCCGCCCGCTGCGCGGCCAGAGACCGCCGTCGAGCACCTGCGCGCGCGCGCCAAGCCCGGCGAGGTTGCGTCTGAGCAGCGCCAGATTGCCGGTGTCCGGTTCGACCGAGACGATCTGCGCCTGCGGGAAACGCCGCGCCAGCCACAGTGCCGCCAGCCCGATGTTGGCGCCGCCGTCGATGATCAGCGGCCGCTCGCCGCGCGCGAGCATGGCCTCGTAGGTCTGCTGCAGGCGCGCCGTCTGCGGGAAGCGGTCGAGGTCGTACTGGCGCTGCACCAGGCATTGCCAGAAGGTCGCGTGATCGGCGCGGGCCCGGCGCAGGCTCACCGGCGCGTCGTAGCCCGGCACCGCATGCGCCTGCACGGTTTCCGACTTCACCGGCAGCCCGGCGCGTTCGATGGCGGCATACAGGCGCAGCCCCGCCAGCGGCCCGAAGGCCCGCAGGTACAGGGGCAGTTTCGCGAAGCGCCGAAGATCCAGACTCATGCCAGAAACTCTCCCCAGAAACTCTCCGTGATGCCGCCGTGCGGGCCTCAGGCGGTCTTCAGGTAGCCGCGTGCGAGCCGCGCGTAGGTGCCGTCGATGTAGCGCACGTAGCCGATGAAGTGCAGGAACACCGAATCGGCCCGGCGCCGGTGCGGCGCGCAGTACTTCGGGTGCGGCAGCACGCAGCTCGCCGGCGCGTTGGCGACCATCACGTTCGACGCGAACTGCTCCGAGCCCCACTGCCGCCAGCGCGCCCCGATCGCCTGCTCCATGACCGCCGACAGCTGCAGCAGCTTCGGCAGCATCTCGTAGCCGGCCGGGAAACCGGCGAAGCCGGCGCAGCCGCGGATGTAGGCCGGGAACACCTCCGCCGGCAGCCGGTCGAGCGCAGCCTCGGCGTGCACCTGGATGTGGGCGTCCGGGCTGGCACGCGAGCGTGCGAAGTCCGCCGCCTCGCTCGCCGGCTGCAGCACGAAGTGGTCATCGGTACCGAGCGTGAACGCGCGGTTGTCGCGCACGCAGGCGGCCACCTCGTCGAGCGGGCCGGTCGCGACCGTGTCGGCGTCGAGCTGGATCACGTAGCCCTCGCTCACGTAGCGCGTGATCGCGACCAGCCGCTCCCAGCAGCCGCCGCTCGGCAGGCCCTCGGGGCGGAAATCGTGCTGCGCAACGATCTCGATGTCCGGCACCTGCCGGCGCAGCACGGCCTGATCGGCCGCATCGAGGCTCGGATCGGCGACGACGACGATGCGCCGCGCCGGCAGCCGGCGCACGAAGGTGCCGAGGGCGAGCAGGTAGGCATCGACATCGCGCTGCTGGACCATCGACAGCACGATCGGCCCCTCGGCGGCGAGGCGGATCGGACCGATGCCGCGCACGCCGGCCGCGGCGCGCCGGAACTGCAGTTCATGCCACTTGCGCCGGAGCTGCGCGAATCGTTGCTGCAGGAGCTTCATTCAGATGCGACCTTCCGCGATCCAGTCATAAGGGCTGCGCCGGCGTTCGATGTACGCCTGCAGGCGGGGAATCCGGGTCAGGATGCTGCGCTCGGGGCCGTCCTTGCAGTGATCGAGCTGCCAGAGCAGCCAGACGCCGGCGCCGTAGAGCGCCACGCCGCCGATGCCGAGCCCGACCAGCACGACCGGCTCCGGCAGGCCGCTGCCGAGCAGCGGCGCCTTCAGGCTGCTGATGACCAGACCGGCGCCGGCGGCGGCGAGGCTCATGCGCGCGACGCCGCGCAGCCAGCGCAGCAGTTGCAGGGCCGGGAACACGTGCTTGACCATCGCCGCATGCACGAACAGCACGAGGCAGGCGGTCAGCACGAAGCAGTGCCCGATCCACTCCGGCCGCCCCCAGTAGCCGTTCAGCACCAGCAGCCCCAGCACGATCAGGCTCTGCACGCCGGCGGCCACCGAGCTGAAGCGCGGGTGGCCGACGGCCATGTACGCATACGACAGCGAGCCGGTGAACGCCGTCAGCGCACCGAACAGCCCGAACTCGCCGATCAGCTCGCCGGTCAGCGGCCACTTGTCGCCGAACATCGCATGCACGAACAGGTCGCCGAGCAGGTACAGCAGCATCGCCAGCGGCAGCAGCCACATCGCCGCCGCCGCCATCACCGTCGTGCAGTGGCGCACGACGGTGTTCGGCTCGCCGGAGAGCTTGACGAAACCCGGAAAGAAGGCACGGTTGGCGGCGGCCACCAGCTCGACCGACAGGATCGTGCTGATCTCGATCGCCACCAGGTACTGGCCGAGCACCGCGGCACCGAACAGGCGGGCGATGACGAAATCGACGCCGCGCAGGTTCAGGAAGAACAGCAGGTTGTTGACGACCATCCACTTCGAGAAGTGCATCAGGTCGCGCCAGTGGCTCAGGCGCAGCGACGGCCGGTAGTGGCTCATGTGGTAGGACAGCAGCACGCCGAACACCCGGCTCGCCAGCGTGCCCCAGACCAGCGCCCAGTAATTGCGCAGCCACCACGCCAGCAGCGCCGTCAGCGTGATGCTGGCGAGCTTCTTGTACAGCATCAGCCGGAATTCCTGGCCGAAGTCGAGTTCCTTGCGGAAGTTGACGGTGCCGATGTTCTCGAAGCCCTGGATGAAGGTGCCGAGCGCGAGCCAGGCCATCACCGGCGCAAAGCGCGGCTCCTGATAGAAGTCCGCCGCCGGCGCGGCGGCAAGCACCATCAGCAGCGCGATCAGCGTCGTGCAGAGCAGGTTCAGCGTCCAGGCGGTATCGAAATGTGCGGCTTCGGCATCGGCCTTCTGGATCAGCGCCATGTCGAAGCTGAACGAGCGCAGCAGCTCGATGAACATCACGATCGGCGCAGCCATCGCCACCAGGCCGAAGTCGCCCGGCAGCAGCAGCCGCGCGAGGATCACGGTGCTGATCAGCCCGAGCCCGCGTTCGAGGAACTTCGCGAGCAGCATCAGCGAGGCGCCGATCTGCATGCGCTGCGTGATGTTCATGCACCGGTCCCGAGTGCGCGCGCGTAGACGCCGCGGTAGCGCCCGACGCTGACCGCCCAGTTGCGTTCGGTCTCGACGAACTCGCGCCCGGCCGCGCGCAGCTTCGGCCACGAGGCCGGGGCCGCGAGCAGCCTCAGCACGCGCTCGGCCAGCGCTTCGGCACTGCCGGCGCGGAACAGCGCACCGGTCTCGCCGTCGCGGATCAGCTCGCGGTGGCCACCGACATCGGAGGCGACGAACAGCCGGCCCTGGGCCATGGCCTCCAGGGGCTTGAGCGGCGTGACCAGCTCGGTCAGCCGCATCGGATGACGCGGGTAGCAGAGCACGTCGATCAGGTCGTACCAGGCGTTGACCTCGGCGTGCGGCACGCGGCCGGTGAAGTGCACGGCATCGGCGAGCCCCAGGCGTTCGGCCTGCGCGCGCAAGGCGCCATCCTGCGGCCCGCCGCCGACCAGCAGCAGCTGCACGTCGGGGGCTTGCGCGCGGATCTGCGGCAGCGCTTCGAGCAGCAGGTCCAGCCCCTCGTAGGCGTAGAACGAACCGATGAAGCCGAGCACGCGCTTGCCGGCGAGGCCGTGGCGCGCGAGCAGCGCCGGATCGGGCTGGCCGCCGGGGCCGAACTGCCCGACATCGACGGCGTTCGGAATCACCGTCACCCGATCGGCCGGCACGCCGCGTCCGAGGATGTCGCGGCGCAGGCCATGACAGATCGTGGTCACGGCGTCGGCGCGTTCGAGCACGAAGGTTTCGAGCGCGCGCGTCGCGCGGTAGCGCAGGCTGCCTTCGCGGGTCGTGCCGTGATCGACGGCGGCGTCCTCCCAGAACGCGCGCACCTCGTAGACCAGCGGCAGGCCGTGGCGGCGCGCCGCCGACAGCGCCGCGAGGCCGTTCAGCACCGGCGAATGCGCGTGCAGGACATCCGGACGGAAGTCCTCGATGACCTCATCGAGCCGCGCCGACAGCCCGGTGACCACCGCCCACTGGTCGAACAGCGGCCAGCCGGCGCGCCGGCGCAGGTCCGGCGGCGTGCGGTAGAAGTGCAGGCCGTCGACATTTTCCTCGGGGCCGGCGTACGGCGAGGCCGGCGTGACCTGCTTGCTGCCGGTCACATGCCCGGTGCTCCAGCCGAGCCGGCGCTGCTCGCGCAGGATCGCGCGCGTGCGGAAGGTGTAGCCGCTGTGCAGCGGGATCGAATGATCGAGGACGTGCAGGATGCGCATGCGGCTCAGGCGGCCTCGCGCCAGACCGGACCGGCGTCAGCGCCGACCCCGGCGTTGCGCAGGAAGGACTCGAACATCAGCAGCGACCAGAGCGCCGCCGAGTGGTCGCGCCGGCCGCTCTGGTGCTGCCCGACCAGCGTCGCGAGGTAGTCCATGTCGAACACGCCGCAGGCGCGCATGGTCGCGCCGAGCACCGCTTCGCGCAGGCGCGCGGCCAGCGGTCCGCGGAACCACGCCGCCAGCGGCACCGCGAAGCCCATCTTCGGCCGGTACAGGATGTCGTGCGGCAGGACCGGTTCGAGCGCCTTCTTGAACACGTACTTGCCTTCGCCGCCGCGCAGCTTGAAGTCCGGCGGCAGGCCGCTGATCCACTCGACCAGCTCGTGATCGAGCAGCGGCACGCGCACCTCCAGCGAATGCGCCATGCTGGCGCGGTCGACCTTGGTCAGGATGTCGCCGGGCAGGTAGGTCTTGAGGTCGATGTACTGGATCAGCGACAGCGGATCCTCGGTCGGGGCGTTTGCGGCGTGCGCGCGCATGACCTCGAGCGCGTGGTAGCCCTGCAGCTCGCGCCGGAACGCCGCCGAGTACAGCGGTGCGCGCATGCGGTCGCTCATGACCGAGACGCCGTGGAAGTAGCCCTCGACCGTGTCACGGGCCATGGCCTCGAAGGTGGTCTTGGCGCGCAGCACGCGCGGCGCCCAGTCGGCCTTCGGGTAGACCTTGCCGAGCAGCCCGAACAGCGGCCGGCGCACGCCGAGCGGCAGTGCCGAGCGCAGGCGCTCCTCGTAGCTGTGCCACTTGTAGCGGCGGTAGCCGGCGAGATTCTCGTCGCCGCCGTCGCCGGAGAGCGCGACGGTGACGCTGCGGCGTGCGAGCTGGCAGACGCGGTAGGTCGGCAGCGCCGAGGAATCGGCGTAGGGCTCGTCATACAGCCAGGCGAGCCGGTCGATCAGGTCGAAGTCGTCGGGATCGACGGTCTCGACGCGGTGTTCGGTTTTGAATCGGTCGGCGACCTGCTGCGCGAACTGCGCCTCGTTGAAGCGCGGATCATCGAAGGCGATCGAGCAGGTCTTGACCGGCTCGTCGGACAGGCCGGCCATCATCGCGACGACGGCGCTCGAATCGACGCCGCCGGACAGAAACGCGCCGAGCGGCACTTCCGACATCAGCCGGATGCGCGTCGCCTCGCGCAGGCGTTCGATCAGCTCGGCGCCGGCGTCCTCAACCGACATCGCCGGCAGCGGCGCGAACGGTGCGTCCCAGTAGGACTTCGGCGCCGGCAGCGGCTCGCCGCGGCGCAGGCACAGCGTGTGCGCCGGTGGCAGCTTCAGCGCCGCGCGGTAGATCGAGCGCGGATCGGGGATGTAGCCGTAGGCG
This sequence comes from Plasticicumulans sp., assembly GCF_035331805.1. Lineage (NCBI taxonomy): Bacteria > Pseudomonadati > Pseudomonadota > Gammaproteobacteria > Candidatus Competibacteraceae > Plasticicumulans > Plasticicumulans sp. The sequence continues at coordinate 6,013 of NZ_DAOLKE010000173.1, forward strand.
AAGTAGTCCTCGACCGCGAGCGGATCGAGCGCGCGCGGGAAGCGCGGATGCGCGGCGAGGATCTTCAGCTCCGAGCCGAAGATCAGCTGGCCGTCCGGCAGCAGCGCGTAGTGCAGCGGCTTCTTGCCGAGCCGGTCGCGGGCCAGGAACAGGGTTTCGGTGTTGCGATCCCACAGCGCGAACGCGAACATGCCGCGAAAGCGCGTGACGCAGGCCTCGCCCCACTGCTCCCAGGCATGAACGATGACTTCCGTATCGCTATGCGTGCGGAACGTATGCCCGAGCGCCTGCAGTTCGGCGGCGATGCCCTGGTAGTTGTAGATCTCGCCGTTGAAGACGACGACGACCGTGTGATCCTCGTTCCAGAGCGGCTGCTGGCCGCTCGACAGGTCGATGATCGACAGCCGCCGGTGCGCGAGGCCGACCCCGGGCTCGATGTGCACGCCGCCCTCGTCGGGGCCGCGGTGGAACTGGACCTGGTTCATCGACGCGAGCACGTCTGCCTCGATGTTCCGCCGTTCGCGCAAGTCGACGATGCCTGCGATTCCGCACATGGTGCGCTGCCACTCCGGGTTCGTGTTGGGTCATTCGAAGGCGTGATCCCTCGCCGACGGCCTGCACGCAGCGATCCGCAGCCGGAAAAGCAGGCCGGCCATCGGGATTCCCTGTCGTTGCGGTGCCGCATTATGCCGGGCCATCCCGCCGGCCGCAGTCGGATTCGGTCAACTTGCGTCAAGTGATGCCGCTCAGGTCCACGATGCCCCGGCCTGCGCGGCCCGTCACCACTGTGCTAGCGTGCGCGCCCTGCCTCAGCCCCCGTCCTTGATCGCCGCCCGCCGCACATGGATGCCCTCTGGATCTGCCTCGCCTTCGCTGCCGGCCTGCTCGCGCACCGCATCGGCCTGCCGCCGCTGGTCGGCTATCTCGCCGCCGGCTTCGGCCTGCATGCGGCCGGCGAGCGCAGCGGCCCGGCGATCGAGCAGGTCGCGCACCTCGGCGTGCTGCTGCTGATGTTCACGATCGGCCTGAAGCTCAGGCTGCAGTACCTCGCACGGCCCGAGATCTGGGGCGGCGGGCTCGCGCACCTCGGCCTGTTCGCGCTGCTCGCCGGCGTGCTGGTCTGGCTGCTCGCCGCGCAGGCGCCCGGACCGGCGACCGCCCTCGGACTCGCGCTCGGCTTTTCGAGCACCGTGATCGCCGCCAAGTCGCTGGAAGCCAAGCAGGAACTGCGCTCCTTCCACGGCCGGGTCGCGATCGGCATCCTGATCGTGCAGGACCTCGCCGCGGTCGGCCTGCTGTCGGTGGCGGCCGAGGCGCCGCACCCGGGCGCCGCGCTGCTGCTGCTGCTGCCGCTGGCGCGCCCGCTGCTGCTGAAGCTGCTGTCGGCCTGCGGTCATGACGAACTGCTGCTGGTGTTCGGCCTCGCGCTCGCCGCCGGCGCCGGCGCGCTGTTCCACGCGCTCGGACTCTCGGCCGAACTCGGCGCGCTGGCCGCCGGCGCGCTGCTCGCCGCGCAC
>NZ_DAOLKE010000174.1:0-7502 GCF_035331805.1 Plasticicumulans sp.
CGCTTCGAACCGCGCCCGCCGCCGGCCGACTTCCGCACGCCGGCCGGTCCGCCGACCAGCGTGCGCCCGGCAACCCTGGCGCCGCAGCCGCTCGCGCTCGCCACTGCCGGCACCACCAGCAGCGGCGTGTTCCTGCAGCTCGGCGCCTTCGGTGACCGGCGCAACGCCGAGGCGCTGAAGACCCGCATCGCCGGACGCTTCGCGCAGCCGGTCACCATCGACGGCTCGCGCAACGACGGCCTGCTGCGCGTCAAGATCGGGCCGTTCCAGACCGAGCCCGAAGCCGAGCGCGCGAGCCTGATGGTCGCGAGCCTCGGCCTCGGCCGGCCGCGCATGGTCATCGACTGATGCGTTTGCGCGCCGCAACAATCCGGCCGCCGTCCGGCGGCGGGCGCTAGAATCCGCCCCCGTTTCCTCCGTTTCCCGGTATCGATCTGCCCATGCGCCTGTCCGTCGCTTTGCGATTCCTGTTGTCCTTCGTGCTGCTGTTCGGACCCGGCGCAGCCGCCCTCGCCGTCGATGCCGTGCCCGCCGCCCCGGATCTGCCGGTCCGGGCTTACGTGCTCGTCGACTACGCCAGCGAGAACGTGCTTGCCGGCAAGCTCGCCGACGAACGCATCGAGCCGGCCAGCATCACCAAGCTGATGGCTGCCTACGTGATCTACCAGTCGATCCACGAGGGCAAGCTCAAGCTCGACGATCAGGTGCTGATCAGCGAGAACGCCTGGCGCACCGAAGGCTCGCGCATGTTCGCCGAGGTCAACTCGCGCGTGCCGGCCGATGCGCTGCTGATGGGCATGGTCATCCAGTCCGGCAACGACGCGACCGTCGCACTCGCCGAGCACATCGCCGGCTCCGAGACGACCTTCGTCGACCTGATGAACAAGTGGGCGAAGCAGCTCGGCCTCACACGCTCGCACTTCATGAACGCGACCGGCCTGCCGCATCCGGATCACTACATGACGGCGCACGACATCGCCAAGCTCGCGCGCGCGCTGATCCATGACTTCCCCGAGCAGTACGCGCGCTATGCGATCAAGGAATTCACGTACAACAACATCACCCAGCACAACCGCAACCGCCTGCTGTGGCTCGACCCGAGCGTCGATGGCGTCAAGACCGGCCACACCAGCAGCGCCGGCTACTGCCTCGTGACCTCGGCCAAGCGCGAGCAGGGACGCATGATCGCGGTCGTGCTCGGGGCCAAGGCCGAGAAGGACCGGGTCAGTGCCAGTCAGGCGCTGCTGAACTACGGCTTCAGCTTCTACACGACGCGGCTGATGCACGAGGCCGGTGTGGCGCTGGCCGAACCGCGCGTCTGGCTCGGGGATGCCGAGAAGCTGCCGCTCGGCCTCGCCGAGCCGCTCGGCGTCACGGTGCCCAAGGGCAAGGCCGAGGGCCTGAAGTCCGAGATCCAGGTCGATCCGCAGATCGAGGCGCCGGTCGGCCGCGGTTCGGTGCACGGCAAGGTCGTCGTCACGCTCGATGGCAACACGGTCGCCGAGGCGCCGCTGGTCGCGCTGCAGGACGTGGCCGAGGGCAGCTTCTTCTCGCGGCTGCTCGATCACATCCTGATGCTGTTCCACAAGCTGATCGGCTGACCCCCGCCCCCGCCTGCGGGCGGGGTCACGCCCGCTGGTGATTGCCATGTCCGAAGCGCCGAGCGACTCGCTGCTCGAATTTCCCTGCGACTTCCCGATCAAGGCCTTCGGCGAAGGCGATGATTTCGAAGCCCTGATCGTCGGGCTCGTGCGCACGCACGCGCCCGATCTCGACCCGGCGCGCGTGCGCGTCGCCGCCTCGCGCACCGGCCGCTACATCGCCGTGACCGTCGTCGTGCCGGCGCACTCGCGCGCGCAGCTCGACGCGATCTACCGCGACATCAGCGGCCACGCCCGCGTGAAGATGGCGCTGTGAAGCCGCTGCGCAGCTGGTGGCGGCGCGATCTCGGCCGGCGTTCCTACGCGCCGGTCTACGCGGCGATGAAGGCCTGGACCACGGCGCGCACGGCCGATGCCGGGGACGAGGTCTGGGTGGTCGAACACCCGCCGGTGTTCACGCAAGGCCTCAACGGCAAGGCCGAGCACCTGCTCGCGACCGGCGACATCCCGGTGGTCGCGGTCGATCGCGGCGGGCAGGTCACCTATCACGGGCCGGGGCAGATCGTCGTCTATCCGCTGCTCGACATCGAACGCGCCGGCATCGGCGTGCGCACGCTGGTCGATGCGCTCGAAGGCGCGGTCGTCGACCTGCTCGCCGCGCGCGGCATCGCGGCCTGCGCGAAGCCCGATGCGCCCGGGGTCTACGTCGACGGGCGCAAGATCGCCTCGCTCGGCCTGCGCGTGCGCCGCGGGCGCTGCTATCACGGACTCGCCGTCAACATCGACATGGATCTCGCGCCGTTTCAGCGCATCAACCCCTGCGGTTACGCCGGCCTGCAGATGACACAGCTGTCCGAGCTGTGCGATGATTTCGCGATACAGAAAGCGACGGACGAATTATTGCATTATCTGGCGTCCCGGCTGGGCTTCGCCGATCCGCTGCCGCTTTCGGAACTCCCGACCGCCTTGTCCGAGGACGCCTGAGATGGCCGAGCTGCCCGAACCGACTTCCGAAACCCTTGCCCCCGCCGCGGGCAACGCTCCCGTCCGCCGCGTCACGGTGACCGGCGAGAAGCTGCGTGGCGCCGACAAGGTCGCGCGCATCCCGGTCAAGATCGCCCCGACCACGCTGGAAACGCGCCTGAAGAAGCCGGAATGGATCCGCGCGCGCTTCCCGGGTTCGCCGGAGGTGCAGCGTCTCAAGGGCATCCTGCGCGAGAACCGCCTGCACACGGTCTGCGAGGAAGCCTCGTGCCCGAACCTCGGCGAATGCTTCGGCCACGGCACGGCGACCTTCATGATCATGGGCGACATCTGCACGCGCCGCTGCCCGTTCTGCGACGTCGGCCACGGCCGGCCGAACCCGCTCGATCCGGACGAGCCGCTGAACATGGCACGCACGATCGCGGCGATGGGCCTGAAGTACGTCGTCATCACCTCGGTCGACCGTGATGACCTGCGCGACGGCGGTGCCGCGCATTTCGCCGAATGCATCCGGCGCGCGCGCGAGCTGTCGCCGGCGCTGCAGGTCGAGGTGCTGGTGCCGGACTTCCGCGGCCGCGTCGAGATCGCGGTCGACATCCTCGCCGCCTGCCCGCCCGACGTGTTCAACCACAACCTCGAAACCGTGCCGCGGCTGTACCGCCAGGCCCGGCCCGGCGCCGACTACGAAGGCTCGCTCGATCTGCTCGAAGCCTACAAGGCCCGCCACCCGCAGGTCGCGACCAAGTCCGGCCTGATGCTCGGCCTCGGCGAGGAGCTCGACGAGGTGCGCGCGGTGATGCGTGACCTGCGCGCGCACGGCGTCGACATGCTGACCCTCGGCCAGTACCTGCAGCCGAGCCTGCACCACCTGCCGGTGGCGCGCTACGTGACGCCGGCCGAGTTCGAGCAGCTGCGCGTCGATGGCCTGGAAATGGGCTTCACGCACGTCGCCTCGTCACCGATGGTGCGCTCCTCGTACCACGCCGACCTGCAGGCGAAGGGCGAATTCCCGGGCTGAGCGGCAAGGTCCGCACGGCAGCCAAAGACGAAGGCCGCACACCCTCCCGGGTGTGCGGCCTTCCTTTTGGCTTTTTCTAGTTGTCGTGGAAAGCAGCCCGCGACTGGCGGGCTACGGTTTGCCGGTGCGCTTGCCGGCGGTGTCGCCGATCAGCCCTGCATCGCGATGCAGGCCAGTCGTGCCTTGCGGGCCCGGTAGCTCGCCCAGAGCCAGGGGACTTCCGTGAACGGCACCGACAGGCGGTTGCCGACGTAACGGGCGAATTCACGCTCGGTGAGTTCGCGCCCCAGTTCCAGTTCCGCCCGGCGGACGATTTCGCGCATCTCCTCGTTCATGGTGGGTCTCCTCCTGTCCGGATCTCGCAGCGCGGAAGCGATTCCACGGTGCGCCATCCTGGGGACCATATGTTGCGGCGGTTTGACCGCTCTGTGTATGACGGAACGTTCATGTCCCGTCAGAATGCTGCGGGGGCGTCACCATGACGCCCCCGCGGGTCTGCAGCGCGCCGATGCGCCCGTCAGTCGGCCGGCGCCTGGGCGATGCGACCGGCGCGCAGGTCGATCCAGTCGAGCAGGATCTGCCCGGTCTCGTCGAGGAAGGGATCGGGCCCGTCCTTCTTGGCGTCGCCGGCATCGTCGCTGTCCGGATCGATGACCCGGCCGCGCGCGGTGCGCATGCGGCTCTTGCTGGCTTCCTGATCGGTGCGACGCTTGCTCTCCAGCAGCGATACCGTGGTCTGCTTGCGCAGCGCCATCGACACCTCCAGGTCGTGCTTCAGGTCCTGGTAGGGCTGATCGTGCGGCACGCGCGCCTCGTGCAGGCGCTTCAGTTCAGTGACGCCGTCGCGCACCCGGCCGGCCACCTTGTAGCGGGTCGGCGGGATTTCGTCCCAGGGCAGGGCGTGCTCCTGGGCGCTCTCGCCGACCTCGTCGGTCGCGAAGGCCGGCGGCAGCGCGACATCGGGCAGCACGCCGCGGTTCTGCGTGCTCTCGCCGTTGATGCGGTAGAACTTGGCGATGGTCAGCTTCAGCTGGCCGAGCTTGTCCTTGACCTGCGGCAGGAAGCGGCCGAGATCGATCAGCGTCTGCACCGTGCCCTTGCCGAAGGTCTGCTCGCCGACGAGCACGCCGCGGCCGTAGTCCTGGATCGCCGCGGCGAAGATTTCCGAGGCCGAGGCACTGAAGCGGTCGGTCAGCACCGCGAGATGCCCCGAATAGAACTGCTTCGGATCGGGATCGTTCTCGACCTGTACCTTGCCCTTGGCATCGCGCACCTGCACGACCGGCCCGTCCGCAATGAACAGCCCGGTCAGCTCGACGGCTTCCTGCAGCGAGCCGCCGCCGTTCTGGCGCAGGTCGATGACGATGCCCTCGACGCGCTCGCGCTGCAGCTGCTCGATCAGCCGGCGCACGTCGCGCGTCGTGCTGCGATAGTCGAGGTCACCGCGCTGCGCGGCCGCGAAGTCGATGTAGAAGGTCGGGATCGTGATGACGCCGACCTTGCGCTCGACCCCGTCGCGCACGAAGGTCTTGACCTGACTCTTGGCCGCCTGCTCCTCCAGCTGGATCTTGTTGCGCACGATGCGCACGACCGTGCCCGGACTGCCGGCCGCGGCCTGCGCCGGCACCACCTGCAGGCGCACGACCGAGCCGCGCTGGCCGCGGATCAGGTCGACGACATCATCGAGCCGCCAGCCGACCACGTCGGTCATCGCGCCGTCATCGCCCTGGCCGACCGCGAGGATGCGGTCCTTGGGCCGGATCTGCTTGGACAGGTCGGCCGGACCGCCGGGCACCAGCTCGACGACCACGGTCTGCTCGTCCTCAAGCCGCAGCACCGCGCCGATGCCCTCCAGCGACAGGCGCATCTGGATGTTGAAGTTCTCGGAATTGCGCGGACTCAGGTACGAGGTGTGCGGATCGAAGGCGCCGGTGACGGCGTTCATGTAGATCTGGAACACGTCCTCGGGGCCGGACTGCGCGGCGCGGCGCAGCCGGCCTTCGTAGCGCTTGCGCAGCGTGTCGCGGGCGGCAGCCTCGTCCTTGCCGGCGAGCATCAGGCTCAGCGTCTCGTTCTTCAGGCGCTTGCGCCAGATCTCGTCGAGTTCGGCCGCCGTGCGCGCCCACGGTGCCTTCTTGCGGTCGGCCTCGTAGGTTTCGTCCTTCCTGAAGTCGAACGGCCGCGTCAGCTCCTCGCTGATGCGTCTCGTGCGCTCCAGCAGCCGCTGCTGATAGAGGTTGTAGATCGCGAAGGCAGCATCGAGCCGGCCGTTGCGCAGTTCGTCATCGATCTTGTCGCGATACTGGCCGAGTTCGGCGACATCGCTGGCGAGCAGGAAGCTGTGGCTGAAATCGAGCGCCGACAGGTAATCGTCGAACACCGTCGCCGACAGCGCGCTGTCGATTTTGACCCGCCGGTAGTGGTACTGCGTCAGCAGGCCCGCGACCGTCTTGTCGACGCTCGACTGCACGGTATCGGGCGACAGGTCCGGCAGGGTCTTCGGCAGGGGCGGCAGGGCGTCGCCGACGGTGGCGGCGCAGGCGACGGTGGCAAACGACAGCAGCAGCGCGGCTGCCAGGCTCAGTCGGCACGGGGCCATGCGGGCTGCTCTCATGCAACGTTTCCGTTCGGATGATCGCCGTCGTCGGCGTCCTGGTCATCGTCGTCGTGCCCGGCAGAGCCTTCGGCCTCGGCCGCCGTACTCGCCGCGGCAGCGGCGCTGCTGCTTGCGCCGTGCCGGGAACTGCCGCGCCAGCCGCGCTCGGCCATCGGCGGGCAGACCAGCTGGATGTCGGTGGCGACCGGCTGCTTGCCGCTCGGCTCGGCCAGCGTGAACTCGAACACATGGTGGCGCGACGGCAGGCGCATGACGTTGAAGCCGTCGGGCAGGTTGGAATCATGGAAGAACGCCGTGCGATACGGCGAATCGGGGTCGCGCGAGTCGGTCTTCCAGAGGTACGGCGAGCTGCGCACCAGGAAGCGCATGAAGCCGAAGCTCTTGTTCTCGTCGTGGTGATAGCAGTAGCCACGCACCCGCGAGCCGATCTCGCCCCACGGCACGCCGGTATCCTCGCCGCGCGCCGGCAGCAGGCCGGGGATCAGGAAGCCCGAGACGTACAGGTCGGCCTCGTTGCGCAGGTCTTCCGAGACGTTGTCGAAGCCGATGACCTCGACCCGGCAGCCCTTGTTCTGCAGCGCCCGCACCACCTGCACGAAATCGCCGTCGCCGGTCACGAGCACGACGCGATCGAGATTCTGCGACTGCAGCAGCAGGTCGACGGCCATGTCGAGATCGGCGTTGGCCTTGCCGTAGCGGGTGCCGGACTCGTCCTCGAACCAGCGGACCTTCTTTTCGATGACCTTGTAGCCGAGTTCGCGCAACGCCGCCTGATACGCGCGCATCCGTTCACGGTAGGTGTAGTTGCTGTTGGCCCGATCCTCGTCGAAGGTCAGATAGACATTCAGGCGCAGCGCCTCGGCGTAATCGCGGCAGGCGAATTCACGCAGCACGTCGTACTGCATGCGGCTGCCGCCGTTGCGGGAAATATTGGCGGCGTCGACGTAAACGCCGACGTTGGCGTGAGACTTGATGGTCACGAAGCTACCTCGATGATCCCGCGCCGGTGAGGCCGGCGAAAAGCGGGATACGACAAATGATGACAAAGATGAAGGCGAAACCCTGCAGGCCGGACAGCCCGCCGTGGCTGCATGCCGGCCGATGCGGGCCGGCTGATTGTCGCAGAATCCCCCGGGAACCGCTTGTTCGCAGGACGCCGGATTTCGGCGCCCTTGCCTGCACCGGCCATTCGGTATCTGCACAACTTGCAGCAGCGGTTCCCGGACTTGTCCAGACAGCACGGATGGATCAGCACGACGGCAAGACGCTGATGAGCAAGCCC
>NZ_DAOLKE010000175.1:0-7495 GCF_035331805.1 Plasticicumulans sp.
TCGAAGCGCACGTTCAGCAGGAATTCGCGCCGCCGCGCCTGCAGGCGAACGTCGAAATCGAGCGTGAGCCGCGCTGCCGGCAGGATCGGGGTCGGGAGCGCGGCGGACACGGTGACCTCACTCCGGTCCGAAGCAGACCGGGTGTTCGGCGCAGACCGCACAGCTCGGGGCGCGGCAGAGGTTCAGCCCCTCGCGCTCGCAGAGCTGCTTGTAGAAGAACTTCTTCCAGCGCATGCCGCCGGTGTTCTTCGCGGCCAGCGGCGCGAAGTGACGCTTCAGCAGCTCCGAGAGCTGCGCGCGGTCAGCCAGGCCGAGGTCTTCCCACAGATGGTTCTGGCCGAGGCAGGCGTGCGCGAGGATGTCGGCGAGCCAGATTTCCTCTTCGGTCTGGCGGCTGCGGTGTTCGAGCAGCAGCACGCGCACGTCATCGACCTCGTCGAGGCGATGCGCCGGCACCGGAGCCGGCTGCGTCACGCGCGGAGCGGCCGCGTTCGGGAACCAGTGGCCGTAGAGGCGCGCGAGCGCGACGGAATTGAGGCCGAGCGCCTCGATGTTGCCGGCCGCGATCCGCGCCCCGAGCAGGCGTGCGAACAGCCGCGCGTCGAAGCGCTCGGGCGTCGCCGCGCGCGCAAGCAGGCGCGCGGCGTGGCCGGCGACGATGCCTTCAGGCAGCGACGGCATGGGTGTAGCAGCCCTTCGGGCAGACCTTCGAGCAGGCCTGGCAACCGATGCAGTCACCGGCGTCGGCAATGGTCATGACCTTGCGCTCGGCCTCGTCGTCCTGCGGATCGACCCATTCGTCGTCCTCGTTCAGACCCATCAGGGCCAGCACGTTGCGCGAGCAGACCTTGTAGCAGCGGCCGCAGCCGATGCAGGTCTCCTGGTCGATCGAGGCAACGTACTGCGGCTGCCAGTCACGGCCGTCGCGGGTGGTCAGGGGGGCGCTCATGCGGAAGTCTCCTTGGCAGCGGCGAGGCGGGCGCGGGCATCGGTCAGCTCGCGGTAGGCATCGAAGGCGGCCTGGGCGACTTCCGGAATCTTCTCCCAGCCGGTCGGAAGGTCTTCGGAAAGATCATGCAGGTCCATCTTCAGCTTCGTGGCGCGGCCGTTCAGGGTCTTGACCAGCGCCTTGAGTTCTTCGGCGGTTTCCATCTCGGGGTCCTCGTCGGGGCGTGCAGGGGCTGTTCCGCGTCAGGTGTTCGCGACTTCCGGGTACTTGCGGATCATCTCGACGGCGGCGCCGACGTGCTTCATGCCTTCGGCGGCGAGCTTCTCGAGCGACGGGAAGCCGAAGCGGTGCACGTCGCGCAGGTGGCGGTTCAGCACCACCAGCCGGCCGGCGATCAGCACGACGCGGCCGAAGCCCTCGTGGCTCATCTTCATCATCGCCGAGACCATCACGCCGGTTTCGCGGGCGATCGCCAGCCCCATCGCGTCGTGGAAGATCTCCAGGCGCCACAGCGTCTCCGGGTCCGGATCGCCGATGATCGGGATCGCGCGGCGCGCCTCGGCGTCGAGCACGTAGGGTCCGAGCAGGGCCTCGTCGGCCTTGCCTTCCCAGGTGCCGTAGGTGTCCTGCGCGCGCAGCAGCTTCACGAGCTCGCGCACGAACAGGGTTTCCATCGGATTCACGGCGGTGGTTTCTTCGGTGCTCACGGTTCAGGTCTCCTCAGCGAAATCGAATGAGCGTTCCTGGCCCTTCTGCAGGGCCTTGCGCAGCCACGGCGGCGGCACGCCCTGGAGCACCTCGCGCAGCTTGTCGAGCAGATCGGTGATGGCCGGGGCATCGGCGACCTTGATCGGATGCACCCTGGCGGCAACCACGCGCGCGGCGGCCGAGCCGCCGATCGCGGCGACGTAGAGGATCGCGCAGTCCTTCACGGCCTCGACCTTCGGCGTCAGCTTGTCCTCGTCGCCGTCCTCTTCGAGCTTGCCGCCGAACTGGATGGCTTCGAGGAACTGGTAGCCCTCGGTCGAGACCTCGTAGATCGCGAGGTTCTTCGCCCAGCCGAAGTGGGCATCGACGCGCTTGAGGTCCTGCGTGGTGAACCCGACTTTCATGACATGGCCTCCGAGCGGCGGCGTGGTGCGGACGATGCCGAGGCTACGACGCGTGGTGGACATGGCCGGCCTCCGGGTTGACCCAGTCGTCCGGGTGGTGATGGGGCATGTGACTGATCAGCAGGTTGCCGACCTCGAACACCAGATCGCGCGTGCCGCGGTAGCCGACGCTGAGCTTGTGCGCAGCGCCGATGCGGTCGAACAGCGGCAGGCCGGCACGGTGGAAGGCGATGCCGAGGCGCTCGGCGGCCTGACGGCCGTGCGAGTGCGTGACCATCAGCTCGGCATGGCGCTCGCGGGCCAGGGTTTCCAGGTCTTCGAGGTCGCCGATCAGCACCTCGTCACAGGGCAGTTCGGCGAGCTGCGCGCTGTCGGTCGTCGTCACCGCGCCGACCAGCTGGCAGCCCATCTCGGTCAGGAAGTTGCCGAGCGCCCACAGCAGGTCCGGCTCGGCGCCGATGACGGTGCGCTTGTTGCCGAAGAAGAAGTGACCATCGAGCATCGCGTCGCAGAGCTGGCTGCGCTGGCGGCGGTACTTGTCCGGCACCGGCCGGCCGGAGAGTTCGCTCAGGCAGGTCATGAAGCGGTCGCTGGCATCGAGCCCGGTCAGGCGATCGAACACCGTGTACGGCACGCCGGTCTTCGTGCCGAGCAGCGCCGCCGACTCGGCCATCTGCGCGCCGATCGCGATCGTGAACGCCGCGGAGCCGAGGTTCTCGATCGCCTCGACCGGCGTGCCGCCGAGCGTATGCGGCAGGAAGGTCTCGGGGATGTGGCCGTCGAGCGAGCCGGAGAGATCCGGCAGCATCACCGCTTCGAGCCCGAAGGCCTCGATCGTCTCGCGGATCTCCTCGATGTCGGCGACGGTGAGGTGCGCCCCGGCGAGCACGTTGATGCGCTTTTCGACCCGCTCGGCAGCGGGCCGGGTCAGCGTGCGGATCATCGCCGACACGCACTTCGCCCAGCCGTCCTGGAAGGCGCCGCTGAAATCCGGCGTCGACACGTACACCAGCGCCAGCCCGTCGAGCTCGGGGTGCTTCGCGCGGAAGTTCTTCAGGAAGCCGTCGACATCATCGCCCTTGGTCTCGGTGACGCCGGTCGAGCAGATGCCGATGATGCGCGGGCTCGCCCGCTTGTGGATGTTCAGGATCGCGGCTTCGAGGTTTTCGAGGCCGCCGAGCACGGTCGCGACCTCGGTCATCGCCGTGGTCTGCAGCGGGATGGTCTCGCGGAAATGGCGCACCAGCAGCACCAGCCCGAACGAGGTGCAACCCTGCGAGCCGTGCATGACCGGCATGCAGCCGTCGATGCCGAGAAACGCCGCCGAGGCCCCGAGCGGCTGGCTCATCTTCAGCGGATTGACCGCGCAGGCCTTCTTGCCGTGGATGATCTTGGCCATGATTCAGACCTCCTTTTCCCACGGCGCCGGGCGGCGCACCTGTTCCCAGACCGGATTGAACAGTGCCTTGTCGATTTCACGCACCAGTTCAATGATGCCGACGTAACCGGCATACGCGTAATGGCGTTCCTGATTGATGTCGAGCCACGGCGTCTTGGCCTTCAGCGCCACGAACTGCGAACGGCCGCCGGACAGCATGATGTCGGCCTTGGCGTCGCGCAGGATCTTGTACATCTCGCGCGGCGGCATTTCCTCGAACATGTGCGCATCCGTGCCCATGATTTCCTTGATGCGGTCCTTGTCCTCTTTCGTCGATTTCTTCACCGAGGTGCCGGCGATCTCGAGCCCGGCCTCCTGCAGCGCCGCCACCACCGACCAGCTCTTGACGCCGCCGGTCATCAGCAGCACGCGCTTGCCTTCGAAACGCGGCTTGAACGGCGCCAGCTGCTGCCAGACGCGCGCTTCCTCCTCGGCGATCAGGGCTTCGGTGCGCTCGATCAGCCCGGCGTCGGCGCCGCGCTCGACCAGCAGTTTCGCGATGTTGCGCAGCGACTCCGAGGTATCGGAAACGCCGTAGAACGAGCCCTCGAAGAACGGGATGTCGTAGCGCTCCTCCATCTTGCGCGCGACGTTGATCATCGCTTTCGAGCAGACCATCATCGCGGCCTTCGCGCGGTGGCTGTAGGCGACCTCGCGGTATTTCGCATCGCCGGAAATGCACGAAAGGATGCGGATGCCGAGTTTGTCGAGCAGCGGCCGGACCTGCCAGAGTTCGCCGACCAGGTTGTATTCGCCGATGATGTTGATGTCGTACGGCGTCACGTAATCGGGCTCCTCGGTGCCGATCACGTGTTCGAGCAGCGCCTCGCCGGCGAGCTTGTTGCCGAGATTCTTGGCACCGACGAAACCGGGCGCATTCACCGGAATCACCGGCTTGCCGAACTTCTCGCGCGCCGCCCTGCACACCGCCTCGATGTCGTCGCCGATCATCGCGGTCACGCAGGTCTGGTACACGAACACCGCCGGCGGGTCGTATTTTTCGATCGCTTCGCGGATCGCCTTGAACAGCCGCTTCTCGCCGCCGTAGATCACGTCGAGTTCGTTGATGTCGGTCGTGAAGCCGGTGCGATACAGCGTCGGCCCCGAGGACGCCGCATGGCGGTTGTCCCAGGAATTACCCTCGCAGGCGATCGGGCCATGCACGATGTGCGCAACGTCGGTGATCGGCTGCAGCGCGATCTTCGCGCCGTCGAAGGCACAGCCACCCGCCGCGGCACCGGGCGTCAGCTGCTTGGTGCAGCCCTTCTTGCGCTCCTTCGCACTCTTGCTCTGATTGTGGTCGCAGCCGGGCTCATTGAAGACATCCTGGACCTTCTGCGTCAGCGTGCTCATCGGCGTCTGTCCCGTTCGCAACGGCGGGTTACCGTTTGCGTGGACAGAGCAGGATCGATGCCAGCCCGTGATCCTGCCGGATTTACCTGCCGATACAGCCACTTGAACCAGATTTGCCCTTGCCGGGCCAATGGACGGACTCCGGACGATCTCCCGGTGGCCGCGTAGGTTTTGTCGCAATTCCTACGTCGCGACGACGACCATGGCGAATCCGGCTACAGTCGCGGCTCCGGCTGCCGATAGGCCGGTACGGTCCAGACGAGGAAACCCACATGCGCAGACTGACGGGGAGTCTGATGCTGCTGGCAGCACACACCGCGTTCGCAGGCGGTGCCTATCTGAAGCAGGACATCACCGGGCGCTGGCATTACCCGGAACTGCATCCGGTGCAGATCAGTGCCGAGGAAGCCGCAGGCGATTCCCGCGGCGATGAGCACGCCCACGCGAACCGCGAACCGACCCGCACCGTCATCGCGCCTCCGGCCGCCCAGCCACCGGCGCCCGCGACGAAACCGCGCTGACAGTGCCGTGCGCGTGCCCTGCTTGGCGGATCACCTGAAATTTTCTCAGCGGCGCACGAAGAAACCGCTTCTGACGATGGCGACACGCCGTGTACGTCAATCCTGATTGACGCTCCGGCGCGGCCGGACGGGAATGCGCGCCGTCCCTGTCAAGCCGGCAATACGCAGGGTCCTGCGCCTACTGCATCTGCCGTATCGTCGGCAACCGTCGGGGCCGTCAGCATCGGCAGCCTGTCCTTCGACCGAGTCGGCCTTGACAGTCCATGACTTACGTTTACCAGTGTCATCCCTCGCGCCTGCCGCAAGGCCCCTACGGCCAGATGCTCGAAGAGCTGACCGAAGCGCGCCGGCTCGGTCTGCCGGCCAGCGAGCGCGTCGCGATCATCACGCGCTACCGCGCACTGTGGGGCTGCATGGAGGACGGGCCGGTGCACTGCCAGCGCGGCCCCGACTGCATCGACTGCTTCCTGCGCCACCTGCTGAGCCAGGACTACTGACCTCCCCCCGCCCGCGTGCGCGGAACATTCCGCCGCGCCACGGCTCGCAACCCCAGGCATGCAGGCACCGGCGACCCGGTGCCCCTGCATCCCCGGCAGTTGCCGCAGCCCCGCGAGGTCAGCCGTCATGGGACACCCGAAACCCCCCGTCACCGCCCGCCGCAACGGCGTGCGCCTCGAAGCCCGCCGGCAGTGGCCGGTACCGCAGACGCGCGAGGAAGCCATCGAGGCCATCGCCGCGATCGGTCGCCACCAGCGCGAGCGCCAGCGCCTCGAAGCGGCGATGAACGAGGAACTCGCCGCCGTGCGCGCCCGCCACGAGGCCGAGGCCGCGCCGCACACCGCCGCGATCGACGGCCTGAGCCACGCCGTCGAGGTCTGGGCCGATGCCAACCGCGCACTGCTGACCCGCCACGGCAGGACGCGCAGCGCGAAGCTCGCGAGCGGCGACATCGGCTGGCGCCTGAGCCCGCCGGCCGTCGAGGTCGAGGGCGAGGCCGCGGTGCTCGAAGAACTGCAGCGGCGCGGCCTGCAGCGCTTCGTGCGCGTGCGCGAGAGCCTGAACAGGGAAGCCGTGCTGCACGAGCCCGAAGCGGTCGCCGACGTGCCCGGCATCGAGGTCGTGCAGCACGAGGCCTTCGTCATCAAGCCCTACGCGACCCCGCTCGACGAGTCCGCGTAAACCCGGCCGGCCGCGGCCGGCACCGGGCTTCGGCAGCGGCCTCCCCGAAGCGTTATAAAGCCGGCCCGCAGCCGCCGGCTTCCCGTCCGGCGCGCGCCCTCTCCCGCTGCCCGGTATTCGTCATCTTGGATCTCTTCTCGGCCGATCCGTCGCTGCTGCTGATGTTCGCCGTCGTGTCGTTCACGGCCGGCTTTGTCGATGCCATCGCCGGCGGCGGCGGCCTGCTGACCGTGCCGGCGCTGCTGTCGGCCGGCATCCCGCCGCATCTGGCGCTCGGCACCAACAAGCTCAGCGCGACCTTCGGCAGCTCGACCGCCTCCTTCGCCTTCGTGCGCAAGGGCCTGTTCCGGCCCGCAGACTGGCGTGCCGCGGCGCTCGCGACGCTGATCGGCGCCGGCTTCGGCGCGCTGCTGACGCGCGCCTTCAGCGCCGACGTGCTGAAGACACTGCTGCCGCTGTCGGTGCTCGGCGCGGCGCTGTATCTGGTCTGGCCGCGACGCAGCCTGCGGCGCGGGGAACCGGACCCGGCCTTTCGCGCCTCCGGGCGCTCGCAGTGGACGGCGGGCCTCGGCATCGGCTTCTACGACGGCTTCATCGGCCCCGGCACCGGCGCGTTCTGGATGGCGGTGGCGGTGAAGTACTTCCGCCAGGACCTGGTGCGCGGCGCCGGGCTGGCGCGCTTCATGAACTTCCTGAGCAACGCCGCGGCGCTGCTGATGTTTGCGCTGCTCGGCAACATCGACTGGGCGCTCGGGCTGGCGATGGGCCCGGCGCTGATGCTCGGCGCCTGGCTCGGCGCGCACAGCGCGATCCGCTACGGCAGCCCGCTGATCCGCCCGATGTTCATCGCCGTCGTCGTCGCGATGACGATCCGGCTGCTGTGGGTGCAGTTCGCGCACTGAGCACGTGTGGCCCTGCCGCCCCGGAGCGGGAGTGCCGCATT
>NZ_DAOLKE010000176.1:0-1392 GCF_035331805.1 Plasticicumulans sp.
GTCGGTGTCGGTGTCGCCGTCGGCGGGCGCCGCGACCGTGGCCTCGGGGCCGTCGATCCAGCGTGTCCACCAGCCGGCGAGATCGCTGACCGGCTCGCCGGATTCGGCCCGCAGCAGCAGGAAGTCGTAGGCGGCACGAAAGCGCGGGTGCGCGGCCAGCCGCGCGGCGCGGCGCGGATTGAGATCCTCGAAGCGCGGCTGCAGCTGCCAGATCTCGCGCATCGGCAGCGCGTAGCGGCGCGGCAGCGCGGTGTGGCCGAGCTGGCGCTCGATGCATTCGTCGGCGGCGCGCTGCATGGCTTCGAGCGGCGATGCGGCACCATCGTGCAGCAGGCGGTAGCGGCTGCGCACCGGCTCCCACAGCAGCGCGGCGTACAGGAAGGCCGGGGTCACCGACTTGTCGGCGGCGACGCGCTCGTCGGTGCTCGCCAGCGCCCTTACCAGCAGCGTGCGCGGAAAGCCGTTCAGCTCGCGCGACAGGCAGCGGTCGGTGGCCGGGAACAGGTGGCGGAACAGGCCGTGCAGGCGCAGCAGCTCGAAGGTCTGCACACCGCTGCCGGCCATGAACAGCTTCAGGACTTCGTCGAAGAGGCGCGCCGGCGGGATGTCGCGCAGCAGGTGACCGAGCGTGTGGATCGGCGCTTCGGTGTCGGCGTGCAGGCGCATGCCGAGCTTCGCCGCGAAGCGGATCGCGCGCAGCATGCGCACCGGGTCCTCGCGGTAGCGCTGCTCCGGGTCACCGATCAGCCGGATCACGCCGGCCTTCAGGTCCTCCATGCCGCCGACGTAATCGAGCACCGAGAAATCGGCAACGTCGTAGTACAGCGCGTTGACCGTGAAATCACGCCGCCAGGCGTCGTCCTCGATCGTGCCGTAGACGTTGTCGCTGAGGATGCGGCCCTCGGCATCGGTGACGACCCCGCCGCTGCCGCCGGCGCCGTCCTCGTCATCGGCCGGGGTCTGCGCGCGGAAGGTCGCGACCTCGATGATCTCGGAGCCGTACTGCACGTGCGCGAGCCGGAAGCGCCGCCCGATCAGCCGGCAGTTGCGGAACAGCCGGTAGACCTCCTCGGGATGGGCATCGGTGGCAACGTCGAAATCCTTGGGCTCGCGTCCGAGCAGCAGATCGCGCACGCCCCCGCCGACCAGACAGCCCCGGAATCCCGCCGCGCGCAGGCGGTAGAGCACCTTCAGCGCGTTCGGACTGATCTTCGAGCGGGATATGACGTGTTCGGAGCGGGGAATGATGAGGGGATGGTCGGGGCGGTGATCTTCCAAAGGCGGCGATCCCTGAACAAGTCGCTTGTGCGGCGCATAAAGGTTCGTATAATACGCCCCGCTTGCCGGCAACGCCAGTTCAGGCCACGCTCCCATCGTCTAGAGGCCTAGGAC
>NZ_DAOLKE010000176.1:1492-7453 GCF_035331805.1 Plasticicumulans sp.
ACAGCCCTCTCAAGGCTGCGACCGGGGTTCGAATCCCCGTGGGAGCGCCAGATTCACCTTCCGCCGGCAGTCCAAGCAGGTCTTTTTCTGTCCCGGCTCCCATCGTCTAGAGGCCTAGGACACAGCCCTCTCAAGGCTGCGACCGGGGTTCGAATCCCCGTGGGAGCGCCAGATTCCCGAAACCCCGCCGGTCGCAAGCCGGCGGGGTTTTTCATTTCCGCCGCAGCGACGGCCGGCTGCAAGGTTTGGCGCCGGCGCGCGAATCCCCTAGCCTGCACGCCACCCCGGCCCAGGAGTCGCCCGCCCTCATGTCCCTGACCCGCCAGCTGCTGCTCGTCGTGCTGCTGTCGCTCGCGGCGGCGATCCTCGGTGCAACCACCGTCGTCGTGGTCTCGACCCGCGGTGACCTGCAGCGGCGCCTCGACGCGCAGGCCGCGCAGATCGCCCAGCTCGCCGCCCGCGGCCTGGTCGGCGTGCAGATCGACCCGGCCGGCGCCGAGCGCATCGCGACCGCGGCCGTCGCCGGCGGCCACGTGCAGCACATCGTGCTCGCCGACGGCAGCGGCAGGGTGCTCGCCGAGGCCTCGGGGCCGAAGCTCGAATCGCCGGTGCCGGAATGGTTCAGCGCGATCGCGGCGCTGCGCCCGGCCGTTGCCAGCATCGGCATCGCCGACGACGGCCGGCCCATCGGCAAGGTCACGGTCGAGGCCGCCGGCCTGCCGGCGCTCGCCGAGCTGTGGGCGACGGCACGGCGCATCAGCGATGCGCTGCTGGTGCTCGGGCTGATCAGCGCCGCACTCGGCGTGCTCGTGCTGCGCCGCCAGCTCGCGCCGCTCGAACGCGTCGCCGAGCAGGCCGATGCCATCCTGCACAACCGCTTCGAGCCGAGCGGCCTGCGACCGTCGGCGCCGGAGCTGCGCCGCGTCGTCGAGGCCATGGACCGGCTGGTCGGACGCATGAAGGAGCAGTTCGAGGAGGAGATCGCGCGCAGCGAGCGCCTGCGCCGCGAAGCCCTCAGCGATCAGGTCACCGGCCTGCCGAACCGCCGCTGGTTCGATCACCACCTGCAGGACGTGCTCGCCGCCGATGACGAATCCGCGCATGGTGCGCTGCTGCTGCTGCGCGTGACCGACCTCGACGGCCGCAACCGCCGCCACGGCTACGTGCGCACCGACCAGTGGCTGCGCGAGCTGGCCGGGGCGCTGACTGCGCTCGGTCGCGCACGCGAAGGCTGGGCGCTCGCGCGGCTGCGCGGCGCCGATTTCGTCGTGCTCGCCCCCGGCGTCGACGCCGCCGGCATCGCCACCTTCGGCACCGGCCTGATCACGGCGCTCGCGAGCCTCGCCGATGGCGACACCCCCTCCCCGGTGCGCTGCGGGCTGACGCCGTACCGGCGCGGCGACAGCCCGGCCATGCTGCTCGCGCAGGCCGATGCGGCGCTGTCGGCGGCCGAGGCCGCCGGCACGGACTGGCAGCTGCCGCCGGCCGTCGAACTCGCCGACGCCGCCCCCGGCCACGACTGGGCCGCGCTGCTGCGCACGGCGCTGCAGGAAGAACGCTTCGTGCTCTACGGCCAGCCGGCACTGGCCGCCGATGGCAGCGTGCTGCACCACGAAGTGCTCGCGCGCCTGCCGCTTGCCGATGCCGACGAGCCGCTGGTGGCCGGCACCTTCGTGCCGATCGCCGCGCGGCTCGGGCTGGCGGCCGATCTCGACCGGCTGATCGTGCTGCTCGCGCTCGACCAGATCGACCGCGAGCGCCGGCCGCTGGCCGTGAACCTGTCGGAGGCGGCGCTGCGCGACCGCGGCTTCCTGGACTTCTTCGCGATCGAGCTCGGCCAGCGCCCGGCGCTCGCGCCGTGGCTGATCTTCGAGACGCGCGAGGCCTACGTGCTGCACGACCTCGACGCGGCGACGGCCTTCATCGCGGTGCTGCGTGAACTCGGCTGCCGCTTCGGCCTCGACCACGTCGGGCGCAGCTTCGCGCCGGCCGGCTATCTGGCGCGGCTCGGCGTCGAGTACCTGAAGCTCGACGGCGGCTTCGTGCGCGGCGTCGATCGCGAGCCGGTGCAGCGCCAGTACGTCGAGGCACTCTGCCGCAGCGCCCACGCGCTCGGCATTTCGGTGATCGCCGAGCGCGTCGAATCCGAAACCGAGGCCGCCGACCTGCGTGCGCTCGGCTTCGACGGCCTGCAGGGCCGGGCACTGGCAGCGCCGGCACCACTGGGCAGAGCCTGATCCAGGCCCGGCCGGATACCCCGGCATCGCCTCGACATCGCTTCGGGATGGCCGTTTGCCCGACTATCCGCCCGCTCCCGTCCGCCCGCCGGTCCCATCCCGAAAGGAGTCGATCGCGATGCCCTTGCTGCTGCCTTTCCTGCCGGCCTTCATCGCCGGGGCGCTGGCCGTGCTGGTGTTCCACCAGAGCGCGCTCGGCCTGCTGCATCTCGTCGGGCTGACCCCGCGCACGCCGTTCGTGCTGGGCGGCGTGCCACCGCTCGGCGTGCCGCAACTGCTGTCGCTGATGTTCTGGGGCGGCGTCTGGGGGCTCGCGCTCCTGCCGCTGCTGCGCCCGCTCGGCGACGCCCGGTGCTGGCTGCGCGGCCTCATGCTCGGCGCGCTCGGTCCGACGCTGGTGTCGTGGTTCATCGTCGCGCCGCTGAAGGGCCTGCCGCTTGCCGGCGGCTGGCAGCCGGCGGCGATGGCGACCGGGCTGATCGTCAACGCTGCGTGGGGGCTCGGCTTGGTCGCGCTGCTTCGGCTCGCGCAACGCGCCGGCATCCCCGGCGGCTGAAGCGCCTGCAGCCGGGGCCGCCCTACCACCGGCGGCGGTTTCCCTACCCCGCACGAGGGAGCCGGACGCGCGCAAGCACTTGTCGGAAATCAAGTGCCGGTCCCGGGCGGCGGGTGACGATGCCCGGCACGTACCCGCTGCGACCCGGACTGCCGCCATGTTCCGCATCAGCCACTACCTGCACGCCCTGCGCACGCCCGGGGCCGCCACCGGGCCGGTGCGCCGTCCGCCCGGGCCGGTCGTGATCTGGAACCTCGTGCGTCGCTGCAACCTCGCCTGCCGGCACTGCTATTCGATCTCGGCCGACATCGACTTCCCCGGTGAACTGACGACGGCCGAGGTGCTGGCAACGCTCGACGACCTGCAGCGCTTCCGCGTGCCGGCGCTGATCCTCTCGGGCGGCGAACCGCTGCTGCGCCCCGACATTCACGAAATCTCCGCATACGCCAAGGCACTCGGCCTGTACCTGGGGCTTTCGACCAACGGCACGCTGATCGATGCGGACAACATCGGGCGCATCGCCGCGACCGGCTTCGATTACGTCGGCATCTCGCTCGATGGCCTGCGCGCCACGCACGACCGCTTCCGTCGGCTCGACGGCGCCTTCGACCGCTCGCTGGCCGGCATCCGGCTCTGCCGCACACACGGCATCAAGGTCGGGCTGCGCTGCACACTGACGCAGGACAACCACGCGCAACTGCCGGCGCTGCTGGAGCTGATGCGCACCGAACAGGTCGACAAGTTCTACCTGTCGCACCTGAACTACGCCGGCCGCGGCGCGCGCAACCGCAGGGATGACGCCGTGCATGCGATGACGCGCGCGGCGATGGACCTGCTGTTCGAGACCGCCTGGGACGACCTCGACTCCGGGCGCGAATACGTCAGCGGCAACAACGACGCCGATGGCCCCTATCTGTTGCAGTGGGCGCAGGCGCGCGGCTTCGACATCACGCAGCTCGAACAGCGCCTCGTGCAGTGGGGCGGCAACCGCTCGGGCATCGACATCGCCAACATCGACAACACCGGCGAGGTGCATCCGGACACCTTCTGGTGGAACCACCCGCTCGGCAACGTCCGCGAACAGCCGTTCTCGACGATCTGGTCGACGACGCGCGATCCGCTGATGCTCGGCCTGCGCAGCGAGCCGCGACCGCTGAAGGGCCGCTGCGCCGCCTGCAGACACCTTCCGATCTGCGGCGGCAACACGCGCGTGCGCGCCTTCCAGACCAGCGGCGATCCCTGGGCCGAAGACCCGGGCTGCTACCTCGATGACGACGAGATCGGCCTGCCGGGCGGCTACGCCGGCGAGGCAGCGCAGCCCGGCCCGCGCGCCGCCCCGATCCGCTTCGACCGCCGCCACCAGAGCGCCCCGGCGACCGGTCCCGGCGCACGCTGAAGCCATTCCCTGCCACCGCCGTCCGCGCCCGCCATACCGATCAGACGGAAATGCACGGTTTTTCCCCTCTCCCCAACCCCTCTCCCACGAGGGGCGAGGGGCTGAAAAACGAAGCATTCCGGTGTGATCGGCATAACTGCCGGACGGCAGCCCCCCAGTCCTTGCGCGCGACCGCCACCGGTCGCCGAACCGGAAACCGCCGTCATGCGCCCGATCCTGTCCCTGCTGCCCGCCCTGCTGCTCGCCAGCCTGAGCGCCGCCTCTGCGGCCCCGGCTGCGGCGCAGCCATCAGATGCCGCTTCCGCCGGCCCGGCACCGGCGCTGTACGCGCAGCACTGCGCGAGCTGCCACGGGGCGACGCGCCTCGGCGGCATGGGTCCGGCGCTGCTGCCGGAGAACCTCGGGCGGCTGAAGCCGGCCGAGGCGCTGGCGACGATCCGCGACGGCCGCGCCGCCACGCAGATGCCGGCTTTCGGCGCAAGGCTCGACGCCGCGCAGTTGCAGGCCCTCGCCGATTTCGTCTACACGCCGCCGGCGGTCGCGCCGGTCTGGGGAATCGACGAGATCCGCGCAAGCCGCACCTTCGATGCCGAAGCCGCGCGCCTGCCGGCCAGACCGGTGTACGACGCCGATCCGCGCAATCTCTTCGTCGTCGTCGAACTCGGCGATCACCACGTCACCGTGCTCGACGGCGACCGCTTCCGGCCGCTCACGCGCTTCGCATCGCGCTTCGCGCTGCACGGCGGCCCGAAGTTCTCGCCCGAGGGCCGCTTCGTGTACTTCTGCTCGCGCGACGGCTGGGTCACGAAGTACGACCTCTGGAACCTGCGCACCGTCGCCGAGGTGCGCGCCGGCATCAACGCCCGCAACCTCGCCGTCAGCGATGATGGCCGCTTCGTGATGGTCGCCAACTACCTGCCGCAGACGCTGGTGCTGCTGTCGGCCGACGAGCTCGCGCCGCTGAAGCTCTATCCGGTCGCCGATGCCGCCGGCCACGGCTCGCGGGTCAGCGCCGTATACACGGCCGCACCGCGCGGCAGCTTCGTTGCGGCGCTGAAGGACGTGCAGGAGGTCTGGGAAATCCCGTACCGCGACGATCTGCCGGTCCACGCCGGCCCGATGCAGGACGATCGCGCAGGCGCCGCCGGCCGCAGCGCCGCGCTGGAGCCACGCCGCATCGCGCTCGATGACGTGCTCGATGACTTCTTCTTCGATCCCGCCTACCGCCACCTGATCGGCGCCTCGCGCGACGGCGGCAAGGGTCAGGTCATCGACCTCGATGCCGGCACCAGAGTCGCGACGCTCGATCTGCCCGGCATGCCGCATCTCGGTTCCGGCATCACCTGGGAATGGCAGGGCCGGCCGGTGCTGGCGACGCCGAACCTGAAGGAATCGGCGATCACCGTCATCGACATGACCAACTGGCAGGTCATCAAGCGCATCCCGACCCTCGGCCCGAGCTTCTTCATGCGCAGCCACGCGCAGCTCGACACCGCCTGGATCGATGTCTCGCTCGGACGCGAGCGCGACGCGATGCAGCTGATCGACAAGAACACGCTGGAGATCCGCACGACCATCCGCCCGCAGCCGGGCCGCACCGCCGCACACGTCGAGTTCACGCAGGACGGCCGCCAGGCGCTCATCAGCATCCGCGAACGCGACGGCGCGCTGGTCGTGCTCGACACGCAGAGCCTCACCGAGATCACCCGGCTGCCGATGGCGATGCCCTCGGGCAAGTACAACGTGCATAACAAGATCACGCGCGACGCCGG
>NZ_DAOLKE010000177.1:0-7410 GCF_035331805.1 Plasticicumulans sp.
CCATGGTCGCTCATGGAGCCGAACCGATGTCTGCGCTGACGCTGACCGAACAACGCATCTACCGCTACATCCGCGATTTCATGGAAGAAACCGGCCGCGGCCCGACGCGCGCCGAGATCGCCGCCGGCGTCGGCATGAAGTCCCGCGGCACCGTACAGCGTTATGTACAGGCGCTCGCCGCCGCCGGACTGATCGAGATCGACGGGCAGCGCTGGCACGGCATACGGTTAAAGTCCGCTCAGGTTCCGGTCGATGCCCGTGCCGATGCCCATCCGGATCTCACCGGGGCTGAGGACTGGTCGCTGCCGCTGCTCGGACGCATCGCCGCCGGCCAGCCGATCGAGGCGGTCGCGGACGAACAGACGCTGGACCTGCGCCTGCTCGGCGGTGCCAACCGCTACGCGCTGCGCGTGCGCGGTGAATCGATGATCGAGGCCGGCATCCTCGACGGCGACACGGTGATCGTCGAAGCCTGCGAAGCGGCGCGTAACGGCGACATCGTCGTCGCGCTGATCGAAGGCGGCGAGGTGACGCTGAAGTACTACCACCCGCGCCCGGACGGCACGGTGCTGCTGGTGCCGGCCAATGCCCGCATGGAGCCGATGCGCTTTCGGGCTGACTCGGTACGGGTGCAGGGACGCGTCGTGGGTCAGTTAAGGCTGTATTAACGCCGGTCTGACACCGGCAACCCGGATCGTGATTTCCGGTCGCATCGTTGTCAGATGACTTGCATGGAATGGGGGGAACGATGCGTAAATGTCCGTCTGCCGGCTGCGTTCCCCCGCGACCGGCATCCATTCACGGGGCCCAAGAGGTCACCGGTCCGATCAAGACAGGAGCAGCAAACATGTGCCCGAGCCCGTTCGTCGCCGTATCCCATGATTCCGGTCTCTCCGCCGGGCACCCGATGCGTCGCTGGGTCCTGCGCGCCTGGCGCTTCGGCCTGATCGGCAACCGCCGCGCCGCACGCATGCTGTCGCGCCTCGCGTGAGGCCGCGGGCGCAGCCGAAGGTGGATTCACCGGCGTGCGGGCGCCGGGTTTCCACGAGCGGCTGACGCAGGCCCGGGCGGTGTCGCTCCCGGACGCCGCACCGCGTTCACCGCTTGTTGCACCGTCTGTTCCAGGGCATCGCCCTTCCGGTTTCCGGACCGCCCGGTCCGCTGCCTGAAAGCCCCGCGAAGCGGCATCAGCGTGGGCGCAGACAGGCTTCCAGATCCGCCGGCACGTCGATGTCGGCCACACAGCCCGGATCATCGACCCCGATCCGCTGCCAGCCCCGGGTTTCCAGCAAGTCGCGCGCACCGCGATCGCCATCGAGCGCCGCGAGTGCGGCGTAGTGTCGTGCGCCGAAGCCGACCGGATGGCCACGTTGGTTCCGGTATGCGGGGGCAGCGCAGGGGCTGACTGCCAGTGCGGCGCGCACGGCCTGCACGGTCGAAGGCCGCACGAAGGGCAGGTCGGCCGGCAGCACCAGCCAGCCGCCGGCCTCCGGGCGGGCACGCACTCCGAACGCGAGACTCGCGCCGAGGCCCGGACTCGCGAAGTCCAGAACCTCGCAGCCGGCCGCGGCGAGCAGGCCGGCGAGTGGTTCATCCTCCGGTCGCACGATCGCCAGCACCGCGTCCGCACCGGCCAGCAGCGAGCGCGCCGCGCACAGCGCCAGAGGCGTGCCGGCGCCCGGCAGGCCATCCGGCACCGCTTCGAGCAGCTTGTGCCGACCGCTGACGGCGCGGTAACGGCTGCTGAGGCCGGCGGCGAGCAGCAGGCCGATGACCGGTTTCGTGCTCATGACTCCATCCGCCACGGCGCCAGCGCGTAGCGCTCGGCCAGAAAATCGATGAAGCGCCGGGCCCGGGCCGGCAGATAGCGGCGTTCCGGGTAAACGGCGTGGATGCCGATCTCGCGCGTGTTCCAGTCCGGCAGCAGCGCAAGCAGCCGGCCGGCCTGCAGGAAAGGGCCGGCGATGAAGTCCGGCTGCAGCACGATGCCGAGCCCGTTCGCGGCCGCCTCGCACAGCGCCTCGCCATTGTCGGCACGCACGCGGCCGTCGATGCGCACGGTGGCCGTGTGGCCGTCGGCGTCGCTGAAGTGCCAGTCCGAAGGCGTGTCGGAGAGCCGGTAGCTCAGGCATTCGTGACCGGACAGCTCGGCCGGATGGTCCGGCGTGCCGTAGCGGGCGAGATAGCCGGGCGAGGCGCACAGCAGCAGGCGGGTGGCGGCGAGGCGCCGGCAGACGAGGCTGGAGTCGGCGAGTTCGCCGATGCGCACGGCGAGGTCGTAGCCGTCCTCGATCAGGTCGACGGCGCGATCGGCGAGCGCCAGGTCGATGCGCAGGCCCGGGTGACGGTTGAGGAACTCCCCGAGCAGCGGCGCGACGTAGACGCGCCCGAAGCTCATCGGTGCGCTGATGCGCAGCGTCCCGCGCGGCTCGGTGGTGAGCTGTCCAAGCTCCGCCTCGGTCGTGTCCATGTCCTCCAGCCAGGCGCTGGCGCGCGCGTGGTAGCGGCTGCCGGCTTCGGTCAGCGCCACGCGCCGGGTCGAGCGCTGCAGCAGGCGCACGCCGAGGCGTGCCTCCAGCGTCTGCACGTGCTTGCTGACCATCGCCCGCGACAGTTCCAGCGCCTCGGCCGCGGCCGTGAAGCTGCCGGTCTCGACGACCTTGACGAAGACCCGAAGGCCGGTGAGGGAGTCCATGATCGGGAAGGCCCCCCGGCGTCCGGGCCGAAGCCGCCGGAGCCGTCTTGCTGCGCGAAGGACCGACAAGTGTACGGCCCGCTCCCCCGCAGGAGGAACGGGCCGTGACGAGGGGCCGCCGCTGCCGGGAAACCCCGGCAGTGGCGTATCGCGCGACCGGGGGCCGTGTCAGCCGCGCGAATCCTTGAGCTTGCCGGCCGGCGCGGTGGCCGACTGGACCGCCTGTTCGTACTCGGTCTTGCTCAGCGTGCCGTTGTGATCGACGTCGGCCTTCTGGAAATCGAGACCCTTGACCATGCCGATCTCGGTCGGCTCGATGGTGCCGGACTTGTTCAGGTCGGCCTGGGCGAAGGTCGGGAACATCGTCTTGTCGACGGGCTGCGGCACGACGGTCGCATCGGTCTTCGCACCTTCGGAACCGCCCGGCATCACCTGGCCGGAAGGCGTACGGCCGGACGGCGTCGTGGTCGGCGCATCACCGGGGTTGACCGGATTGGCCGCCCAGGCGGCACCGGCGCCGAGCGCGAGGGTCAGGGTCGCAGCGATCAGGGACGAGTTCTTGTTGTTGCGCATGACGGAAACCTCTGTGGCGATATCGGGGAACATTCCCCGCCGGCCTTTCCGGCCTGGCAGCGGCAGTAGTCCAGTATCCGTGCCATGTTGATTAAATTCGTTTTAATACAATTACTTGATCTGATGTGCCGGACGAGGCTGCCGCCTGCGGACAGCCGGCATCCCGTCGGGAAGCAGCGACAGCGGTGCGGTGGAGTGAGAGTGCTCCACGAAAAATCAATGGCTTGCGAAGTCGCCGTGCAGACACGCCGCTTTCGGCGCAGCGCGCCTCAGAGGAAGGAATTATCCAGACAATCTGTGGATAACTGCCGCCCGGACGGCAAGCGGACCGCGGAGGTACTGCTTGCGGCAGCGATGGCGAAATTCCCGCCAGTCGTCAACCGGTGGTTGGTGGTGCCCCGAGCCGCGCACCGGTCGCCGCCTGCTCGACGAAGTTGGCGACCGCGGCCGGCAGCGGACCGGCGCGGGTGGCGAGCAGGACGATCGACTGCGCCGCCGCATCGGTGAGCGCCAGAAAGCGCACGCGCGCGATGCCGATGCAGGCGAGCGGCGCCGGCAGGATCGACAGGCCCAGCCCGGCGGCGACCAGGCCGATGATCGTCGACACCTCGCGCGCCTCCTGCACGATGTGCGGCGTGAAGCCGGCCGTGCGGCAGAGCGCGTGGAACTGGCGCAGCAGCCCGGTCCCGGAATCCTCCGGGAACATCACGAACGCCTCCTCGGCCAGTTCGGCGATCGCCACCTCGCTGCGTCCGGCGAGCGGATGCGCTTCGTGGATCACCAGCCGCAGCGGATCGCGGTGCAGTTCGGTCCAGGCGAGCCCGGCCGGCAGCTGCGGATCGTCGGTGCGCACGAAGCCGAGATCGAGGCGACCGGCGAGCAGCAGGTCGAGCTGGCGCTGCGTGCCGGTGTCGCGCAGTTCCAGCCGCACGTCCGGATAGCGGCGGCGGTAGTCATACAGCAGGCGCGGAATCAGCTCCGAGAACGGCAGCGAGCTCGTGAAGGCGATGCGCAGCTCGCCGAGTTCGCCGCGGCCGATGCGCCGGACCTCCTCGGCGGCCGCCCCGGCCTCGCGCAGCAGCGCGCGCGCCCGCTCCAGCAGACGCTCGCCGGCGGCGGTGAGCGTCACGTGCCGGCGCGAGCGCTCGAACAGCGCGACGCCGAGTTCGGCTTCGAGCGCCTGGATCTGCTGGCTCAGCGGCGGCTGCGCGATGTGCAGGCGTTCGGCGGCGCGCGTGAAGTGGCGCTCCTCCGCGACGGCGACGAAATAGCGCAGACGGCGCAGGTCCATGACGGCGGCTCCGGGCAAGGACGGTACGGGGGGCGGGACTGATATCGAAACGATATCAATACTGCCTGAAAACCATATTGGACCTATCAGACTGCAGCGCCCTAGCCTTGTGCATCCGTGATCCCCGCTCGGTGATGTCCGATGTCCGCCCCTGCCCTTGCTGCTTCCCGCCTGCCCGCCATGCACCATGCCGGTTTCACCGATCCTGCAGGGCCGCAGGCCGGCATCCGCGTCGGTACGCCCGAATACCGGCAGATGCGCCGGGCGCTGTTCCTCGGCGGCTTCGCGACCTTCTCGCTGCTGTACTGCGTGCAGCCGCTGCTGCCGCTGTACTCGCACGAATGGCAGGTGGCACCGGCGCAGGCGAGCACGGTGCTGTCGGCGGCAACCGGCGGGCTGGCCCTGACGCTGATCCTTGCGAGCGCCGTGTCCGATCGCCTCGGCCGGCGCGGGCTGATGGCCGGCGCCGTGCTGCTCGCGTCGCTGCTCGGACTGGCCTGCTCGATGGCCGCGGGACTGGCGCAGCTCGTGTGGCTGCGTGCGCTCGAAGGCATCGTGCTCGCCGGCCTGCCGGCGGTGGCGATGGCCTATGTGTCCGAGGAAATGGAGCCGCGCGGGCTGGCGACGGCGATGGGCCTCTACATCGCCGGCAGCGCCTTCGGCGGCATGAGCGGGCGCATCGCCACGGCCTGGCTCGCGGAGCTGTGGGACTGGCGCAGCGCGATGGCCGCGCAGGCCCTGCTGTCGCTGGGGATCGGGCTGGTGTTCTGGAAGAGCCTGCCGGCTTCGCGGGCGTTCCGGCCGCGGCCGCTGCGCCTCGATGCGCTGCGCGCCGGGCTGCGCCTGCATCTGTCCGATGCCGGCCTGCCGTGGCTGTACGCGCTCGCCTTCCTGCTGATGGGCTGTTTCGTCAGCCTGTACAACTACCTCGGCTACCGGCTGGCCGGCGCACCGTTCGGCTTCGGTGCCGGCTGGATCGGCACGCTGTCGGTGTTCTACGTGTCCGGAATGCTCGGCTCGGGCTGGACCGGGCGGCTCACGGCGCGCTACGGCGTGCAGCGCGTGATCATGGTGATGACGCTGCTGATGCTCGCCGGGCTGCTCGCGACGCTGTCGGAAGCGCTGCCGCTGCTGCTCGCCGGCGTCGCCCTCGCGACCTTCGGCTACTTCGGCGCCCACGCCGGCGCGAGCGCCTGGGTCGGGCGGCGGGCGCGCGAGGCGCGCGGACTGGCCTCGGCGCTGTATCTCAGCGCGTATTACGCCGGCTCCAGCCTGCTCGGCAGCGTCTCGGGGCTGGTCTGGCACCTCGATGGCTGGAGCGCCGTCGTCGCGCTGCTCGCGACGCTGCTCGCCGGCTGCCTGCTGATCGCCTGGCGGCTGCGCCGGCTGGCGGCGAGCGAAGCCTGAACGCCTCGCCCCGGCCCGGCGGGCCTCTTCAAAGGGGCTGCGCCTGTCGCTGCAACGGGCGCCGGATCACGGCGCCGTGTCGTCGATGTCGAGGTCGTGGCTGCCGAAGCGCACCTTGGCGCTGAGGTACGCATGGTTGTGTGCGGTCAGGAACACGCCGGTCGGCACGCGCTCGATGACCTCGATGCCGTGCTGCGCGAGCTGTTCGGCCTTGTCCGGGTTGTTGCTGAGCAGGCGGATGCGCGTGACGCCGAGGGCGACGAGCATCTGCGCGGCGCAGCGGTAATCGCGCGCGTCCTCGGGCTGGTGCAGATGGCGGTTGGCGGCGTAGGTGTCGAGGCCGCGATCCTGCAGCGCGTAGGCATCGAGCTTGGCGTACAGGCCGATGCCGCGGCCCTCCTGGCGCAGGTACAGCACGTAGCCGCCGGCAGTGCCGATGCGCTGCAGGGCTTCCTCGAGCTGCGGACCGCAGTCACAGCGCTGCGAGCCGAACACGTCGCCGGTCAGGCATTCGGAATGCAGGCGCACCAGCGGGATGCCGTCGGCCGGCTGCGGGCCGAGGCCGAGCGCGAGGTGCTCGCGCCCGTCGACGAGGCCGTCGAAGCTGTGGAACAGCGCGGGCGTGCCGTCCGCGAGCGGTACCGTGACCTTGCGGCGCACGAGCGCGGGCGGAAGCGGCGGGTGAGGCTGGGCTGGCATGTTGCAGGTGTCCGTGGTGGGTCGGGCTGCACGCCGGCAGCGCTGGCGCACGCGGGTCGGCAGACCTCGATGCGCGCCGTGCGCCGCCGGCGTCCGGAACCCGGCCGGTGCCGGTGCGGCCGGTGTCCGCCGCAGCGGGCGGACCGAAGCCCGCCACTTTCGCAGCTTGTGCGCCCGGCATCCAGCCCGTCCCGCTCTGTGGCTCGCAGGCTCAGCCGTCGAGCGTGAAACCGATGCGGATCGTCACCTGCCAGTGCGCGACCTTGCCGTTCTCGATGTGGCCGCGCGTCTCGACGACTTCCAGCCAGCGCATGCTGTGCAGGGTCTGCGCGGCGCGGGCAACGGCGTTCTCGATGGCCGCCTCGATCGATACCGGCGACGAGCCGACGAGTTCGATCTTCTTGTAGACGTGCTCGCTCATGGGATGTGCCTGCTCCTTCGGTGCGGACCCGCGCCCGGAAACGTCGCACGCCGCGGGCGGGTCCATGCCGCGGCGCGCTCCGAACTCCAGACCCCGGACGCACAGAAAGCAATCCCGCAGCGCGGCAATCCGCAGCGACCGGTCGCCGGAAGCACGCGGCAGCGCGGGCCCGGCGGCGGCGGGCGGGGCCCTGGCGCAGGATTCCGAAGTCGGCCACATGCTTTACAACGATTTCTGCGTCGCCTGCCACGGCGAGCAGGGCCAGGGCGGCGGCGAACTGGCGGGCCTGATGACGATCGAGGTGCCTGACCTCACCGGCCTGTC
>NZ_DAOLKE010000178.1:0-7372 GCF_035331805.1 Plasticicumulans sp.
GATAGGTGTGCACGCCGACACGCGCGACCGCAATGCCGTCGGCGAGCGTCGCCGCCGGCGGCACCGGTGTCGGCGCGCCGGCGGCGAGACTCGCCTGCATCGACGGCACGCGCGCGCTCTGCACGCCGATCACCTGCACGCCGGGCCGGGTCTGCTTGATGACGGTGGCGATGCCGCCGGCGAGGCCGCCGCCGCCGACCGGCACCAGCACCAGGTCGAAATCGCCGAGCTGCTCGATGATCTCCAGCCCCGCCGAGCCCTGGCCGGCCATCACCGCCGGGTCGTCGAAGGCGTGGATGAAGGTCGCGCCGCTGTCGCGCTGCAGTTCGACGGCGCGCGCATAGGCGGCGTCGTAGCCGGTGCCGGCGAGCACGATGTCGGCCCCGAAGGCGGCAGTGCCGCGGATCTTCGCAAGCGGCGCGGTTTCCGGCATGACGATGGTCGCCGGCACGCCGAATTTCTGCGCCGCCCAGGCCACGCCCTGCGCGTGGTTGCCGGCCGAGGCGGCGATGACGCCGGCGGCGCGCTCGGCCTCGGTCAGCTGCAGGATGCGCGCGAGCGCGCCGCGCACCTTGAACGAGCCGGTCATCTGCAGGTTTTCGCACTTGATGAACAGCTCGCAGCCGAGCTGGCGCGACAACTGCGCGGCGCGGGCGCACGGCGTCGGCGGCAGGCTGTCGCGGATGCGCCGGCGAGCCTTGATGATGTCATCAAGTGAAATCATGATGATTTCAAATCCCGTTATAAGAAATGAAGAATAGTTCATTTCACGTGGCGCATGAGTAGAAATCCTTTTCTCATCAAGCGCTTGATTCCGGTCAATCGGGTGCGCCGCGTGGCTTGGCATCCCGTCCGGGCGAGAACATACTAGCCGGGTCGCATAACAGCAGGGGGGCGGTACCGTCACGAGCGGTGCACGCGTGCAAAGCAGTCATGCCGGCAGGAACCGCTGCCGCATGCCCGAAACGCGACAGGAAACACTTTTAAAGAAGCACCACAAAAACCGGCCCGCCGATCCGCACGGGGCGTTCGCCTGCCTCACAGGTCACGTTCGTGCCCGCAAAGGAGCGGCCGGGTTCATGTGCTGAATTCGAACGAGGAGGTTTTGCAATGGCACGAGTGGCTGTAGTGACCGGCGGCATGGGGGGACTCGGCGAGGCGATCTGCATCAAGCTCGCGGCGCTGGGGGACAAGGTCGTGGCGACCTATTCGCCGGGCAACAAGACCGCCGAGGAATGGCTCGCGGGCATGAAGGCGCAGGGCTTCGACTTCTCGGCAGTGCCGGTCGATGTCACCGACTTCGACTCCTGCGCGGCCTGCGTCAAGCAGGTCGAGGCCGACATCGGTCCGATCGACGTGCTGGTCAACAACGCCGGCATCACCCGCGACATGACCTTCAAGAAGATGACCAAGGCCGACTGGGACGCGGTCATCAAGACCAACCTGGATTCCGTGTTCAACATGACCAAGCAGGTCATGGACGGCATGATGGCTCGCAACTGGGGGCGCGTCGTCAACATCTCGTCGGTCAACGGCATCAAGGGCGCCTTCGGCCAGACCAACTACGCAGCGGCCAAGGCCGGCATGCATGGCTTCACGAAGGCACTGGCGCTCGAGGTCTGCAAGAAGGGCGTGACCGTCAACACCATCTCGCCGGGCTACATCGGCACCAAGATGGTCCGCGCCATCCCGCAGGAAGTGCTCGACACCAAGATCCTGCCGCTGATCCCGATGGGCCGCCTCGGCGAGCCGAACGAGGTCGCGGGTCTGGTCGCGTATCTGTGCTCCGAGGAAGCGGCGTTCCTGACCGGCGCCAACATCTCGATCAACGGCGGCCAGCACATGTTCTGAGCCTGCCCGCCGGCCGCCGGCAAGTCCGGCGGTCGCGAGCGTCCGATGAAGCCGGCGGCTGCGTCCGCCGGCTTTTTTCATGCACGTCGTTCGACAGCGACGGCTGTCAGTCGACTGGAATCAAGGACTTGTGAAACCGCCGGCGCACCTGTCGCTGATGCCCGACGGATTCGGCCGCGCTGCGGTGTTTCCGGGAGGCCGATCGGAGCGAGGGGCAGCGGCCTGATCGGCAGATTTTGTTCAAATCATTGAATGAAAATATAAAAATCTGGATTGGCACGCATTTCGACAAGTCATGGCCATGCACGCCACGCCGCTCCGGCACCACGACCACGGACCACGAGGTTGAGGCCATGACCACCAGCTCCGCCGCCCTGATCGCCGCCCTGCTGGGCATCGCCCTGAACAACTACAGCGCCGAAGCCACCGAACCTGCGCAGGATGGCGCGCCGACGACGCAGTCGACCCGCACATCCCAGACTTCACAGCCCTCCCAGACCTTGCCGTCCCCGGTGAACGCCCCGGCCGCGCGTCCGCAGATGCTGCCGACCGCCAATCCGGCCAGCGGCGAGACGGTGCGCCCGGTCAAGCGCCAGATGGCACCGCTGCGCCCCGGTGACCGGTTCGCATGGCTGGAGACCGCTCTGCAGCACGTCGCCGCCTGAGCTCATGCACTTCACCCATGCCCGGCCGCGGTCCCTGAGCGGACCTTGTCGGCCGCGGTCACGGGCCTGATCCCGGACGCTTCGATCCGATCCGCCCCGATTTCCGCGCCCCGCCGCGCTGGCTGCGCAGCGGGGCGTTTTCATGTCTGCGGCCGGGGGCTTGCGGGGATCGGAGCGGCGCCCTAGCGTGCCCGGCCGTCGTCCCTCGCCGCCGGAGCCGCCGTGACCGAAGAAACCGCCTCCGCAATCGATGTCATCGCCCTGCGCCGCCACCTGCGTGCGGCCCGCCGGGCCCTGTCGCCGGCCGCGCAGCAGGCGGCGGCCGAAGCCGTCGCGGTCCGCATCCGGGCGCTGCCGGCCTATGCGGCGGCCCGCAGCATCGCCGTGTATCTGGCATGCGACGGCGAGCTGGATCCGGCCGTGCTGGTCGCAGGGGCGCGCAGGGATGGCCGCACGCTGCTGCTGCCGCGGCTGCTGCCGGAGGCCGGGCGCATGGATTTCGCCGAATGGCCGGCCGATGCGCCGCTCGTGGCGAACCGCTTCGGCATCCCGGAGCCGGAGGGCACGCCGCTGCACGCCCCCGAAGCCGTCGATCTGGTGCTGACGCCGCTGGTCGGCTTCGATGCGCACGGCGGCCGGCTCGGCATGGGCGGCGGCTATTACGACCGCAGCTTCGCGTTCCTGCTGGCGCGACCGCGCCCGTCGCGGCCGTATCTCGTCGGTCTCGCCCATGCCTGCCAGCGCGTCGACCGGCTCGAAGTCCGTCCCTGGGACGTGCCGCTCGATGCCGTGGTCAGCGACACCGGGGGGTATCCGCAGGCGGCCTGAAGCGCGCGACTCTTCTACGCTCGGGATTCGTCCGCGCAGCGCCGCCGCCACGCGCGCTCCGACGGACGAGCTGCATCCGGTCCGTTGCCGGTGCGGCATAACGACGAACTGAGGAGATCGCCCGATGTTGAACCTCCGCACTTCCCTTGCCGGCACGCTCGGCAGCTTCCTGCTGCTGAGCGCGGCCGAGGCCGCCACGCTGTCGGCGGGTATCCGGAACTTCGATTATCAGTACGACTACGCCGGTGCCGGTTTCATCGGCGGCGGCAACGGCGGCCTGCTGCCGTTCGCGTTCTTCAATCCGGCGCTCGGCACGCTGACCGGCGTGCGCTTCACCCTCGACAGCCGCCATACGGCGACGATCACCGTGTCGGCAACCAATCTTTCGCCGCAGGACAACCTGGCGGTACAGGGCGGCTATTCCGGCGACGTGTTCATGGACCTGCTCGATCCGAATCTCGTCTACGGCACGCTGTATTCCGAAGTCCTGTCACTCGGTGCCGGCTGCGATACCGGCGCACCGGGGAGCTGTTCGGCCAGCGATTCGTTCAATCTCGTGCTCGCCAACGTCAACGACATCGACTTCACGTATTTCGCCCTGTTCGAGGGCACGGGCAGCTATTCGGTCAGCATGAACGTCGGCGGCCAGCTGTTCGCCGAGCAGGTGTTTCCGGGCTCCGGGCCGGCCACCGGCAGCGGCAGCGGTCGCTGGTTCGGCACGCTGTCGGTCGTGTACGAATACGATCCGGCCGCAACGGCGATTCCGGTGCCGGCAACCCCGGCGCTGGTGGCCCTCGGACTCGGTGCGCTGGCCCGGCTGCGTTACCGGCGCTGAGGCGCCGCGGCGCCCGCTGACCGGGGCAGGCGCGATGGCGTGATCCGGCGGCAGCGACGCCTGCGGGCGGACCGGTAGAATCCGGCCCCGCCCTGTCGCCCGCCGGAGTCAAGCGCATGCCGTACTGGCTGATGAAGTCCGAACCCGAGGCCTTCAGCCTCGATGCCCTCGCCGCCGCCCCGGCGCAGACCACGCACTGGGACGGCGTGCGCAATTACCAGGCGCGCAACTGGATGCGCGACCGGATGCGCCCCGGCGACGGCGTGTTCTTCTACCACTCGAACACCGCACAGCCGGGCATCGTCGGCCTCGCCGAGGTCACGAGCCCCGGCTATCCGGACCACACCGCGTGGACCCCCGGCCATGTGCACGAAGACCCGAAGAGCACCCCGGCGCAGCCGCTCTGGTACATGGTCGACATCCGCTACGTGCGCCATCTGCGGCGCACGATTTCGCTGACCGAACTGAAGACGCACGCCGGAGCGCTCGGCGATTTTCCGCTGCTGCGCCGCGGCAACCGGCTGTCGGTGATGCCGGTCGGCGACGCCCAGTGGACGTACATCCTCGGCCTCGAATGAGCCGTGCCTGTCCGCGGCCGGCGCGGCCTGCGGCCCGGGCACGACGTTCATGACCTTGCTCAGGACAGGGAAATTTCGTCGCCCTCGGGCGACAGCATCAAGCGCAGCCGTCTCATCCACGCGGAAGGCGGAAACTCATCAAGTGCATGAATTCACGATGAATTGATCAGGCTGGCATCCTGCCTGCTCTGGCTTCGGTCACCGGTCCGGCACTGCGGGCCTTCCACCACCGACCGCTGTCCAGTGAGGTGTGAGATGAACAAGACCTTGATCGCTGCCACCGTATTGTCCCTGAGTTCCGGCCTGGCGCTGGCCGCCGGCACCACCAGCGACGACGCCAGGGCGCCGGCCATCCAGCCGGTGCCAGGCACCGAAAGCCCGGCGCGCACGCCGCAGACCGATGGTCGCGAAGCCGTCCCGCCGCGCGACAAGGTCGCCAAGGGCGAGCCGTTCAAGACCTTCGATGACAACCACGACGGCCTGATCTCCGGCGACGAACTCGAGGACATCAAGGACCTGGATCTCGCCAGGGTCGATCGCAACCACGACGGTCACATCAGCCCGGCCGAATACGAAGCCGCCGGACCGTTCGAGCAGAAGAGCCTGATCCAGAAGGCCAAGGACGCGCTCAGCTCGATCGGCGACAGCGCCGAGACCCGCACCACGCACTGAGTCCCCGTGTCCGGCCTGACGCGGTGAGGGTTCCCCCCGCCCCGCCGCGTCAGGCCGGACAAGGCGCCGGCCTGCCCCCGTGGCCGGTTCTTCCTGCCGAGGAGTCAATAAAAAATGAAAACGATGCAACCCCCTGCCGCCACATCCGCCGCCGTGCTCCGTTCCCGTTCCTCCCGGCTGCGCCTGGCGGCGCTGCTGGCGCCGGTCGTGATGGCCGGCACGCTGGCCGCGTGCTCGTCGGACCCGGTCATCGTCCAGCAGCCGATCGAGCGCGAGCGCGTCGTCGTGCGCGAGGTGCCGCAGTCCCCGACCGTCATCGTGCCGCAGGCGCCGCCGGCGACGCGCACCGAGGTCATTCCGCCGGCCCCGTCGATGCAGCACGTCTGGGTGCCGGGCGCCTGGGTGTGGCGCGACGGCTGGGTCTGGCAGGCCGGCCACTACGAGCAGCGCCCGTATGCGAACGCGCGCTGGATCGATGGCCGCTGGGATTCGACGCCGGCCGGATGGCGCTGGACGCCGGGCCACTGGGGCTGAGTCCTTCGCGACTGAAGGTGGCCGGACCTTGCAAGGCGCTGATCCGGCAACCGCTTTTCACCCTTCCCCCTCTCGGGGGAAGGGCTGCAGATGGGCTTTCCGGCACGCAAGCCGGGTTGACGGGCGCTTTGTGCGACAAAGAGCCCTCGCCTCCTTTTCCATACCAAGTGGCGCAGCCAATCGAGCAGCAGCGCCGGCACCAGGGCG
This sequence comes from Plasticicumulans sp., assembly GCF_035331805.1. NCBI lineage: Bacteria > Pseudomonadati > Pseudomonadota > Gammaproteobacteria > Candidatus Competibacteraceae > Plasticicumulans > Plasticicumulans sp. Next base: position 6,171 of record NZ_DAOLKE010000178.1, read on the forward strand.
TCGCGGATCGAGGCTTCGAGTCCGCCGATGCCCCGTGCGACTCACAGCGCCTCGAACAAGCCCTGCGCCCACAGCCGCCCCGGCGCCTCGCCGGCTTCGTACAGCGCGCGCAAGTCCTCGGAGGCGCCGGCGCACGTCACCGACACGCCGCTGGCGTCGCGGCGCAGGCAGAGGATTTCATCGAGCGTCAGCGCATTGAGCAGGGCCGGCGCGTGCGTGGCGATCAGCACCTGCGTGCCCTGCAGGCTCGCGGCGCGCAGCAGGTCGGCGAGTTCGGGCAGCAGGTCGGGGTGCAGGCGGCACTCGGGGGTTTCGAGGGCCAGCAGCGAATGCGGCGGGGCTTCGTGCAGCAGCAGCAGCCAGGCGAACAGGCGACGCGTGCCTTCGGCGAGCTGCTGCACGTCGAAGGCTTCCTCGTCGTGCGCGTCGCGAAAGCGCAGCGTGCAGCGGCCATCCCGGCCGGTTTCGACCTCCACCGCCGCCAGCCCCGGCACCCGCTGGCGCAGCGCCGCGACGGCCAGCGCGAAACGCTCGGGCTGCTGCGCGTGCAGACGCCCGGCGGCCTGCGCCAGTGACGCGGGATCGGCGCCGACCTCGGCCGGAGCCGCGTGCGGGCGCGCGCAGGCATCGAGATCGACCACCCGCCAGCCGAGGATCGCCGCCCGCAGCGCGCTCGCGGCCGCAAAGCGCCGGAACTGGCCGAGGGCCGCGACCGCGAGCGTGTCCGGCGCGTGCAGCGACTGCTCCTCGTAGCGCGGCTCGGCGCCATCCGGCGCATCGGCCCCGACACAGGCGATGGCGTAGGTGCGCTCGCGCAGCACCTCGATGAACTCGGCCCCGCCGCCATCGGCCGGCGGTTCCTGATAGAGCTTCTCGCGCACGATCACCGGCCGCCCGCCGGCGTCGGCTTCGAACCTGAGCGTGTAGCAGAGCACCTGCTCCTGCCCGCCCGGCGGCAGCCGCATCCGCAAGGACAGCTCGACCGGCTCCCCGGCCATGCCCGGCGCAGCCAGCGCCCGGTAGCCGCCGCGCCGCGCCACGGCAGCCGTGACATCGCCGAGCATGGCTTCGCGCAGGAACGCGAACACGTCGAACAGCATCGACTTGCCGCTGCCGCTGACACCGACCAGCGCCCCGAAACGCGGCAGCCCGGACAGGCGCAGCTCACGCAGCAGGCGGAAGTTGCGGATTTCGAGGGCTTC
>NZ_DAOLKE010000179.1:0-4031 GCF_035331805.1 Plasticicumulans sp.
ACGGATTTCCGTCTCGCGCGTGATCTGCGTGTCCTGTTTGGCGGCCGAGGCGTCGCCGGAGCCGCCGCCGCCTCCGGAAATTCCAGAAACCAGAAGCTTGCCGTCAGCAGTAGCTTGAAGCTGCACCTGATATGCGCCGCCATTGAGCGGCTGCCCGCCTGGCGGCGCACTTGCTCCATCCGGGATATGCATCGCGGTCATTTGCGACATGGCGAAACCTCACAGCCCGCCGGGCGGCGGGCGAAGCTGCGTCGATGGGTTGCGCGACAGTCGCGCGTGATCGCGCGCCGACAGCCGCGGCCCGAAGCGCTGCGTGAAGCGCTGCTCGAACGCGGTCGCGCGCTGGAACGATTCGGTGTCGGAGTCGCGCAGCAGATAGGCGAGGTGGCAGCACCAGTCGATCAGGTCGCGGTGATATCGGGCCGGAATCTCGGGCTCGTCGTCATCGGCTTCCATGTCGGCCAGTGGCGCGCGCAGTACGGTCAGCGACAGGTTGCGGTGCCGCGCTGCGGTGGCGGCAACGAACGCGCCGGGGTCGTCGGCAACAGCGAGGCCGAACGCACTGCCGGCAACGGTCGTCACGACGTGCGCGCCGTCCGCGTAGCCGCCGAGCGTGACCAGATCGCCGACCGACGCACCGATGGCGGCCTCCGTCGTCACCGACAGAGTGCCGGCCAGCCAGACCGCCGCCGTGACGCTGACGGCATCCTCCGTAGCGCGATCAGGCGCAGGCAGCAGCGTCAGCGTGCCGGCATCCATGTCCAGTCCGTAGCGGCGCGGCTCCCCGCTCCAGTCTGCGCAGCCGGATCGCAGCAGGTCACCGACGGCCGCCGGCGCCAGTTCATTCGCATCCAGCCGCGCGCGCTGCACGAACAGGATGCGAGGATCGAGCGGGTATGCCGCAACGCCATCACGCAGCGCGATGCGTGTGATTTCCGGCGTGGCGCTGTCCACGATCAGCCGCGCACGCTCCGCCGCCTCCCGCTGCGCCTCGTTCAGCCAGCCGGTCAACACGCCATCGGCGTGCCGGTACGGCTGCGCTTCGTCATCGAGGCGCAGGCGGGTTTCGGCGAGCAGCGCGGCCAGGTTCACGGCTTGGCCTCACGCTTGTGCGCGGCCTTGTCCGGCTCCGGCGGCTTCTCCGGCTCCGGCTCCGGCTCCGGGAACTCGAAGGGCTCCATGTCGGGGCGATCTTCGAGTTCCGGCGCCCATGCGTAGATGTGGCCAGTGTTGATCTGGCGCAGGTACCGGTCGCCGCTCATGCCACGTCACTCGGCGTAGTCATGTTCACGACCTCGGCGTACAGCGTGCCCTTGGCCGCGTCGTAGGTCGTGGCCGTGCCGAGCGTCAGCGACAGGTAGCTGTCGGCCGTGTAGAGCTTGCCTCCGGCCGCCGCGTAGGCTTCGGTCGAGCCGGAAACCAGCGCCACCGCGTTCAGCGAGGCGTCGTTGAGCCAGCCATCCGCATCGACCACGCTGCCGTCGCTGACGAGGTAGTCGCCGACATCGGCAATTGCCGTCGCCCCTTCCGCGGTCATCACGCGCAGCCAGACCTTTTTCACCAGCGTTCCGGCCGGGATCAGGATCAGGTGGCGGATGTCGCCGTTCGCGCCGTTGGCCGTCGAGAAGTCGAAGTTGCGCGCCATGACCTCCACGGCGCGCAGGTTTGCCGGCAGCGCACCGCCGGAGCCGAGTGCCTTGTTTACGGTTGCCATGATCAGCCCTCCTCAGGCCGCGTAGGCGAATACATCGACGAGGGCTTCCGGCTTCACCACCTTGATGCCCCATACCTGCAGGCCGCGGTAGCGAGTGCCAAACGTGTCCTGTGCCCGGAACGACTCGTTCTTGACGAACTGCGAGGCGAACGTGATCGCGTCGCGATGGCCGGCGAGGATGTGATTGCAGTAGTGGCCGGAATCAGTGGCATACGGCAGCAGGTTGCTGACGTAGATGTCGGTGTCGTCGATGCGCCCGATCAGGCCATTGCGGATCGGCGACACGGAATCGCCGGTGATCTGCACTTGCCGGATTTCGGACGTCATCAGCTTGTTGCGCATCCAGTCCGGGATCACGATCCAGCGGCCCGGCTTCGGCACGTTCTGCTCGGTCAGCACCGAATTGACGTTGACGATCACGTCGATGGCGTTGTTCTTATCGATGGCGAGGGGAGCGCCGGCAGCGCCCATGTTGTACATGCCGGTGATCTTTCCGGAATTCGCGCCCTTGTTCTTGGCGTGCGCGTCCGGGTAGACGAGCGAGAATGCCTGCCGGTCCACGGAAATCTTGAACTGCTCGGTTGCGTCGATCAGCCACTCATCCGTGAACATTACGTCGGATTGCTTTTCGTCGATGTCGTCAATGACAAAGCCGTACACGTCACCTTTGTCGATCAGAAGCTCGATCCTGTCAGTCAGCGGCTGATCGTATTCCAGCTTCTGACCCTTCTTGTACCCGGACTTGATGGCGATTGTCGGGGTCGTGCGGATGATGACCGTATCGCCCTGATCCTTGATCAGATTCACCTGATTGGTGTTGCAGATGCTGTGCAGGCAAGTGGCTGCGTAGTAGTTGGCGAGCAGTCTTGCTGCCCACGTCTGCGGAACAAGCGTCCCGGCGTTCTGGTTAAATCCGGAGGCGGCAGGATATGCCATGACTGCAACTCCATGAAAAAGGGGCTGCCGCTTTCGCGCACAGCCCCTTTGGGGGTCGGATAGCAGTCGTCATCACGACGATTGCGTTCTCATGCCGGGCTCGCCCCGGCTGGTTGATCAGATAAGACGGCCTTCCCGCTCCGCGGCCTCGAACGGCACGATTTGCTTGTCAAACTCCGCCTTGGTGATCCGGCCTCCGCCGAAGTCCATGCTGAGCCTGTGCAAGTCCTCGCGCCTCAGCATCGGCTTTGCCGCCGGCAACTCCGCCGCGCGCCCGCGCTCCGGCTCCACCATGCCGGCCAGCTTTTCGGCGGCAGTCGGCCTTGCCGGTGTTGCCGTCTTCTGCTGCTGCCGGTAGGTGTTGATGTAGAACGCGATGCCGCGGGCATCGTTGGCGTCGACCACGGCCTGAAGCGGTTGGCGCACGCCGTTGTCGTCGAGCCACGAGGCGAACCCGGCGTCCTGCCACGTCTCCCGCCAGCCGGGCGCAGCCTTGTCCAGATCGGCATAGAACCGTTCTGCCGCGGCCTGCGCCCGCTGCTCTTCCATCGCCTGCGCGGACTGCTTGAGCGCGGCGATGTCGTCCTGCAGTGCGCTGCGCGCCACGTCGGCGATCCACTTCGCTTCGCCTTCGCCAAACCCGTATTCCTCGCCTCCCGCAACGACGTTGGCGGGCTGCTGCGGAGCGGTCTGCTCGGGTCTGCTCATGGCCGCCAGTTCGGCCCGCAGCCGCTCGTTTTCGCTGCGCGTGGCGCGCAACTCATCGTGCAGCCGCGGGACTTCGGCGTTGTACTTGCCCTGCAGCACGTCGAACCGGTGCCGCAGCCCGTCGTCGCTCGCAACCGGAGCCGCAGGAGCGGGATTCTCGGGTGCGATCTCTTCCGGGCGGTCGGTTTCCGGCTGCTTCGCGGCCTGCTCGTCAGCAGCCCGGCGGCTTGCAGCCAGATCGGCCTCGTACTGCTGGCGCACGACCAGCGGGAGCATGGCGATTTCCGCCTCGGTCAATTCCATCTCGCGAGCCTCGCTGAGGTATTCGCACGGGACAAGGCCGTCTCACGACGGTCTGATGTACGTCGCGAGCCCATGCGGGTGTTCGCGACGATTCTCACGATGCAGCCCTTTCGGCTGCGTCGAGAATTCTGGAAAGCGTCTGCGCTGCGCCCTGCTGCATGCGCAACTCCACGTCGGAGCGCTCGGCGGACATGGCCTGCGCGAGCCGCGCGCGCTCGGCCTCCAGCCACTCGCGCAGGCACTGGAACTGCGCGTCCCGCGCGAGAATCGCCAGCGCGCGCGTGACGCGCTCGTCAGGCTTGCTGAGCATTCGCCGACATCGCTTGCTGCTGCATCGCGGCCTGTTGCTGCGCCGCCTGCTGCTGCATCA
>NZ_DAOLKE010000179.1:4131-5882 GCF_035331805.1 Plasticicumulans sp.
TCGCGCAGCAGTTCGGCGCGGCCTTCGATGCCCATGATCTGCATGTCGTTCGGGTTGTTGGTCCTGTCGAGGAATTCGGAGCGCATCTGCGCCTGCCGCTCGCGCATCATCATCGAGTTGCCGCCGAGCGCCCGCGCATGCAGGTCGCCCTTGACGGCCGGGTCGGTGCTGTAGCGGTTGTTGTGCTCGATCATTCGCTCAACGGCCGGCTCCAGCACGTCCGCGTCGATGTTGCCGAGAACGTCCTTCAGGCCCTTCGCGCTCGCCGCCATCAGCATCGACAGCCCGCCCATCGTCGTGGCTGCGCCGGTGGCCTCCTGGTCTCCGTGCATGTAGCGCGGGATGCCGGTCACCTGGTCGGCCTTGTCCAGCCAGAATTCGATGACGTTGATCAACTCGGCGCCGTGCATCTCGGCCTGGTAGAAGCGCACGGCCGGATCGGTGCGCTGCACGCCGTAGGAATCCACTTCGAATCGCTGCCACGGCTGTATGGGCGGCGCAATGCCGTTCGGGAACCGGCTGACATCCATCTCGGTCAGCGGGCCGGACGCGAAGGCGACGTTATTGGCCAGCGCGCGCGCCGCGGCATTCGCGCCGTCCTGCGCGTCCTCGCACAGATCAGGCACGCCGCTGCCCCAGAAGCTGCCGGGGACGCGGGCGAATGACGTGATGTGGTATGGGTCGCGCCCGAGCGGATCATCGTTCAGCATCGCGCGCACCGCGTGCCGGCCGACCAGCCAGACGTTCACCTGATACTCGGCCTGCGGGTCGGTGATGCCGGCGAGACCCCATTCCGTCAGCCACTTGCCCGGCACACTGCCCCAGTAGGACAGCGCGCGCATCGTGTCGGTGTCGCTGCCGGCGCGCGCTGAATCGCGGCCCTCGACGCGCTCGCGCTCGCTGTCGTTGTACGCAAGCCAGTCGCCGCGGGCGCCGCCGCGGTCGTACTCATCGAGCGCGGCGCGTACCGCAGCCTCCGAGAACGACGGCACACCGATCATGGCCGCCAGATCGGAGCGCGTCATCGACATGACTTCGCACATGTAGCTGCGCGCCATGTCCGTCGCGTCCGCCGACGGGTACAGGTCGAGCGGGCTGACGCGATCGAACTCGGGTCGCAGTTCATCGGCCACGTCTGCGCGCCAGTCGGCACCGTCCTGCACCCATGCCATGCGCTTGCGCCGGCGGATGACCGGGCCGCGGATGCACGCAGCCGGGAACGTCACCAGATCGCCGACGAATGCGCGGAACACGCGATTCCACTTCGCAGCCTGCATCTGGGTCTCGACCAGGTCGGCCATTCGGCGCGCGCGCTCCTTCGCCTCTTCCTGCATTTCGCCGCGCATGCGGTCGGCAATCCGCTCCTGATAATCCTCAGGGCTCATTTCGAGCGGCATGCCGGACGCCATAATTGCTTGCGCCCGCGTCAGGACTTCCCGCCGGATTTCCTCAATCTCGTCCGGCGGCAGCTCCGGCACTGGCGACGGGTCGATAGCCCACGGCGTTTCGCCGGCCGGCATGTCGATGTCCCGAATCCATGCTTCGGCATCGCGGCACTTCTGGCCGGTGATGCCGATGAAAATCTCACTGCCCCCGGCGGCGCGGATCGCCGCGAGCTTGGCCGGGTCGTACTCGCCCTTGCGCCGGCGCAGCGCGTCCAGCATGCGCCGCTCGTGCGGCTGCTTGGCGTCGCGCGCAGCCTCCCAGCGCCTGCGCACGAACCCCGCCAGATTGTCTACGACCGGCGCCGG
>NZ_DAOLKE010000179.1:5982-7221 GCF_035331805.1 Plasticicumulans sp.
CGGCCTTGAGCATGCGCACGTTGCCGGCCTCGATCTGCGCTGCGATCGGCTCCGCGCGCCGCTCTTTGCTGCCGGTTTCGGGACTGGACGCCACGATGTGGCCCTGCAGCTTGCGCGTCAGGTAGGCGATCTGGCTCTTGCCGGCTTGCCCAGGGTCCTGCGGCAGACTGATGCGAACACGCCGGCCATCACTGGCTGCCGCGTCGCAGATCATGCTCTCGACGCCGTGCGGACTGGTCTGCTGCCGGCGCACGTCGAGGATGTAGACCATGCCATCCGGGGTCACGCCGAGCTTCACGCTGGCCGTGTAGTCAGGGTCGGCGCTGCCGATCTGCTCAGTTGCGGCCAAATCCCAGCCGCGCACGCATTCGAGCCCGACCGGGGCCGCCTCGACGGTCAGCATGCGCTCGGTCCGGAACAGCGTGCCCTCGCGCGGGTGCGGGCGCTGCTGGTACAGGGATTCCCAGTTGCGCGGCCCCTGCGATATGCGCTCCTGCGCCAGCGCTTCGGCGGACTGCCACTGCGGCCAGATCGGGGCGCCGCGCGGGCGGCCGAGCGGATCATCGTCCCGGTCAGCGATCGCCTGCAGCGCGAGCACAGTCCATTCCTCACCGTCGCGCGCCCGGATCACGCCGGATTCACCGTCGTATTTCTCCGGCAGGATGCGTCCGGCCAGATCGTCTTCGTGCCAGCGCGTCATGATCAGCACGATAGCCGCGCCGGGTTTCAGGCGCGTGCGCAGGTCGGCGAGGTACCAGTCATAGACACGCGCGCGCACGACCTCGCTGTCAGCCTCCTCGCGCGATTTGACCGGATCGTCGATCACGGCCACGTCGGCGCGCCGGCCGGTGATCGCGCCGCCGACGCCGGCAGCGAAATACTCGGACCGGGAGCGCGTATCCCATCGCCCGGCAGCGCGAGACTCGCCGGACAGGCTGGCGGACTCGCCGAACACGCCGGGGCGGCCAGCGCTGCCGCTGTATCTCTCGTCCGCGACGATGCCGCGCACGCGCCGGCCGAAGCGCTCGGCCAGCTCGGCCGTGTGTGAGGCGCCGATAACGCAGTGACCGGGCCGGTGCCCGAGGTGCCACGCCGGCCAGAGCACGGAGCCGTAGGTGGACTTCGCGCTGCCCGGCGGCATGAACACCATCAGCCTCGTGATCTCGCCGGCGGTGACGCGCTCCAGCTTGTCGATCAGCAGAAGATGGTGCGCGGCCGGCACGGCCTCCGGCACGAACA
>NZ_DAOLKE010000180.1:0-2126 GCF_035331805.1 Plasticicumulans sp.
GCCTTCCCGTGTGACCAGCATCCCTTGCGGGCAGCGGACCGGATTCAGGCCGCGATGCCGCTGTGGCGCAGCAGTGCGTCGATCTCGGGGCGCCGGCCGCGGAAGGCCATGAAGCTCTCCAGCGCCGGGCGCGAGCCGCCGACTTCGAGGATCTCGGTCAGGAAGCGGCAGCCGGTCTCGGCGTCGAACACGCCGGCCTCCTCGAAGGCGCCGAAGGCGTCGGCCGACAGCACCTCGGCCCACTTGTAGCTGTAGTAACCGGCCGCGTAGCCGCCGGCGAAGATGTGCGAGAAGCTCATCGGATAGCGGTTGAACGCCGGCGGACGCACGACCGCGACCTCGTCGCGGACCTCCTCCAGCAGTTCGAGCACGCGGGCGCCGCGCGCCGGGTCGTACTCGCGGTGCAGGCGCAGGTCGAACAGCCCGAATTCGAGCTGGCGCACCGTGATCATCGCCGACTGGAAGTTCTTCGCGGCGATCATGCGTTCGTAGAGCGCCTCGGGGATCGGCTCGCGCGTGCGGTAATGGCCGGCGATCAGGTCGAGCGTGACGCGCTCCCAGCAGAAGTTCTCCATGAACTGCGAGGGCAGCTCGACGGCATCCCACTCGACGCCGGAAATCCCGGACACGGCCGCATAGTCGACCGTCGTCAGCATGTGGTGCAGGCCGTGGCCGAACTCGTGGAACAGCGTCTGCACCTCGGCGTGCGTGAACAGCGCCGGGTCGTCGCCGACCGGCGGCGTGAAGTTGCAGACCATGTACGCGACCGGCAGCTGCAGACCGTCGGCCGTGCGCCGGCGGGCGATTGCCGAATCCATCCAGGCGCCGCCGCGCTTGTTGGCGCGCGCGTACAGGTCGAAGTAGAAGCGCGCGCGCAGTGCGCCGTCGGCGGCGAAGATGTCGTAGGCGCGCACGTCCGGATGCCAGACCTCGACGCCTTCGGCAGCGCGGATCGACACGCCGAACAGCTTCTCGACCAGCTGGAACAGGCCCGGCACGACGCGCGTCTCCGGGAAGTACGGGCGCAGCTCCTCGTCGGAGATCGCATAACGCGCCTGCTTGAGCTGCTCGGAGGCGTAGCCGACATCCCAGGCTTCGAGCTTTTCCAGGCCGAGACGCTCGCGCGCGAAGGCCGACAGCTCCTCGAACTCGCGCCCGGCCTGCGGCCGGGCCCGGGCGCCGAGATCGCGCAGGAAGTCGAGCACCGTCGCCGGATCGTCGGCCATCTTCGTGGCCAGCGAGTACTGCGCGTAGTCGGGGAAATCGAGCAGGCGCGCCAGTTCGTGGCGCAGTTCGAGGATGCGCCCGACGACGGCGGTGTTGTCCCACTGCGCGCCGGCCGGGAAGTTGCCGGCGGCGCGCGTCGCGTAGGCGAAGTACAGCGACTCGCGCAGCGAGCGGTCCTGCGCGTAGCTCATGACCGGCTGGTAGGACGGGAACTCCAGCGTCAGCAGCCAGCCGTCGAGGCCGCGCGCCGCGGCGGCCTGACGCGCGAGGCCGAGCGCCGAGGCGGGCAGGCCGGCGAGGCGATTCTCGCTGTCGAGGTGCAGCGACCAGGCCTGGGTGGCATCGAGCACGTGCTCGGAGAACTTCGCACCGAGCAGCGAGAGTTCCTGCACGATCTCGCCGTAGCGGGCCTTTTTCTCGGCCGGCAGCGCGATGCCGGCGAGCCGGAAGTCGCGCAGCGAATCGTCGATGACCTTGCGCTGCGCGGCATCGAGCCGCGCGAACTCGTCGCCGTCGCGGATCGCCTGCGTGGCGCGGTACAGCGCCTCGTTCTGGTTGTATTCGGTGTAGTAGGCCGAGAGCTTCGGCAGGCAGGCGTTGTAGGCGGCGCGCAGCGCCTCGGAATTCATCACCGCGTTCAGGTGCCCGACCGGCCCCCAGGCACGGTTGAGCCGGTCCTGCATCGCCTCCAGCGGTTCGATCAGGTTCGCCCAGGTGTACGGGCCGGGCTGCGCGAGCAGCTGCGCGAGGCCGGCGCGGTTTTCGGCGAGCAGGGCATCGACGGCGGGCTCGACGTGTTCGGGGCGAATCTCGGCGAAGCGCGGCAGGCCGGAGAAATCGAGCAGCGGATTTTCGGCGTTCATGGCGGTCCTGAAGGGGCTGGGGAATTCGGGAACGAT
>NZ_DAOLKE010000180.1:2226-5217 GCF_035331805.1 Plasticicumulans sp.
CCGACACTCTACGCCGGCCACGCCCGGCCGGTGCAGGCAGGCGGGCCGCGGCCGCCGCGGTCGCTATGCTTCGGGGCCGCTGCCGGCACATCGGCAGCGCACGCGAGGAAACCATCCGATGAGCCGTTACGACTACGACCTGATCACGATCGGCGCCGGCTCCGGCGGCCTGTCGGTCGCCGAACGCGCTGCCGCTTACGGCCGGCGCTGCGTGATCATCGAGGCCGGGCCGCTCGGCGGCACCTGCGTCAACGTCGGCTGCGTGCCGAAGAAGATCATGTGGTTCGCCGCCCATCACGCGCACGCGCTCGCCGATGCCGCCGGCTTCGGCTTCGACGTGCACGTCGGCGGTCACGACTGGGCGGCGCTCAAGCGCGCACGCGACGGCTACGTCGGGCGCATCGTCGAGTGGTATGGCGGCTGGCTCGCGGACCAGCACATCGAGCTGATCCGCGGCCGGGCGCACTGCATCGATGCGCACACGGTCGAGGTCGAGGGCCGGCGGCTCAGCGCCGAACACCTGGTGATCGCGACCGGCGGCCTGCCGAAGCAGCCCGACATCCCCGGCGCCTCGTTCGGCATCGACTCGAACGGCTTCTTCGCGCTCGAAGCCCGGCCGGCGCGCGCAGTCGTGGTCGGTGCCGGTTACATCGCCGTCGAGCTCGCCGGCGTGCTGCGCGCGCTCGGCACCGACACGACGCTGCTGCTGCGCAAGGACACGGTGCTGCGCGAGTTCGATCCGATGCTCGGCGAAACGCTGATGTCGGCGCTCGCGGCCGACGGCGTGCGGATCCTGACCCGCACCGAGCCGCAGCGCATCGAACGGCGCGCCGGCGGCAGCCTGCACATCGAGCGCAGCCACGGCGATCCGATCGACACCGACTGCCTGCTGTGGGCGATCGGCCGGGCGCCGGCCACCGCCGGCCTGAACCTCGAAGCCGCCGGCGTGGCACTCGCCGAAGACGGCACGATCCCGGTCGATGACTACCAGAACACCGCCGTACCCGGCGTCTACGCGCTCGGCGATGTCACCGGCCGCGCGGCGCTGACCCCGGTCGCGATCGCCGCCGGGCGCCGGCTCGCCGATAGGCTGTTCGGCGGCCAGCCGGATCGCCACCTCGACTACGGGCTGATCCCGAGCGTCGTGTTCACGCACCCGCCGCTCGGCACCGTCGGCCTGACCGAGCCCGAGGCGCGCAGCCGGTACGGCGACGAGGCCGTGCGCGTCTACACCAGCCGCTTCACGCCGATGGCACGGGCGTTCTCGCCCGAGCGGCGCGAGACGGCGATGAAGCTCGTCTGCACCGGCCCGGAGCAGCGCGTCGTCGGCGTGCACGTGATCGGTGACGGTGCCGATGAAATGCTGCAGGGTTTCGCGGTCGCCGTGCGCATGGGCGCGACCAAGCGCGACTTCGACGACACGGTCGCGATCCACCCGAGCAGCGCCGAGGAACTGGTGACGATGCGCTGAGGCCGGCGCCCGCCGTTCCGCCCCCCATCCCGCCCGGAGGAAACCTTGCTGATGAGTCCGATGACCCTGCTGCGCTGCGCCGTCGCGCTCGCCGGCGCCGTGCTGCTGCCGGCTGCGCCGGTGCTGGCCGACCCGATCCAGGACTGCCGCAAGGAGATCACGCGCGAGCAGCCCGACGTGAGCGTCTGCCTGTCCGATCGCCTGCGCATCGCCGAGGCCGGTCTGGTATCGGCCGATCGCGACAAGCGCAAGAACATGCGCGAACTCGACCAGCGCCTCGGCGGACGCTCGGCGCTGCAGGCCTTCGAGCGCTCGGCGCAGGCCTTCCGCAACTACCGCGCCGCGCACTGCAACTGGTGGTCGGTGCGCAGCGGACGCCCCGATCTGGAGCAGAAGCTCGCCTGCGAGATCGATCTGGTCGAACTGCGGATGCGCACATTGCTGCTCGAATAGCCCGTGCCCGCCCCGTCATCGCGCATTGCGCATGGCGGCATGACTCGTGCTTGTCGCGCTCGCACACCCGCGCGCGCCGGCCAGAAGCCGGCGCCCGGACATGACGACGACTTGACGGGGAATACAGCATGGAAACCTTCATCCGGGTCACTGAAATCTGGATCCCGACCCGGGACCGCACGCGGCTGGAACTCGGCGCCGGACTGTACGGCCCGCTGGAAGAATTCGAGGCGCTGAGCCGCACGATGCAGTTCGGCTACGACGAGGGCCTGCCCGGCAAGGCCTGGGCGGCCGGCCATCCGGTGATCCTGAAGGGCTTCGAAGGCAGCTACTTCCAGCGCACCGAGGCCGCGCAGCTCGCCGGCCTGACCTGCGGCATCGCGGTGCCGGTGTTCGCCGGTGACTTCCTGCTGGCGGTGATGGTGCTGTTCTGCGGCGACGACGAGGCCCACGTCGGCGCCATCGAGGTCTGGCACAACGATCCGGCCGTCTCGCACGACATGTCGCTGCTCGATGGCTACTACGGCACGGCCGAGCTGTTCGAGTGGACCTCGCGGCGCGTGAGCTTCCGCCCCGGCACCGGCCTGCCCGGCATGGTCTGGGAATCCGGCATGCCGGTGGCGCTCGATGATCTCGGCGACGGCAACCGCTTCCTGCGCGAGGACTGCGCGGTCAAGGTCGGCATCAACCGCGGCCTCGGCATCCCGGTCTCGCGCAACGATGACCAGCACTACGTGCTGACCTTCCTGTCGGCGCTCGGCACGCCGATCGCGCACCGCTTCGAGATCTGGACACCGGCCACCGACGGCACGGCGCTGCTGTTCGATTCCGGCCACTGCGAGGCCAGCCCCGAACTCGCCGAGTTCTACGCCGAGGCGCACATCGGACTCGGCGAGGGCGTGCTCGGCAAGGCCTGGCTGAGCGGCCTGCCGGGGCTGAGCCGCGACCTGCCGGCCGACCCGAGCATCGCTGCGCGCGCGGCCCTGAGCGCCGGGCTGACCGAGGTCGTCGCGCTGCCGGTGATCCGCAACGGCCAGCTGAAGGCGATCGTCGCCTGGTACTTCTGA
>NZ_DAOLKE010000180.1:5317-7212 GCF_035331805.1 Plasticicumulans sp.
CGGATGCCGGTTCTCACTCGGCATCCTTCAGCCACAGCGTGCTCACCGCGCCGGCGAGCGCCATCGCCGTCAGCAGCAGCAGCGCGCCGTGGTGGCCCCAGAAGCGGGCGATCAGCCCGGTCAGTGCACCGGCAGCGAGCATCAGCACGCCGGCCAGCGTGTTCGACATCGCCACGTACAGCGCGCGTTTCGGCCCGCCGAGGTCGACGACCCAGGTCTTGCGGCCGAGCTGGATGCCGGCGTGCGCGGCGGCGAGCACGCCGTACAGCGCGCCGTAATACCAGAGCGAGCCGGCGAGCGTCGCCGGCAGCGCATCGCTTGCCAGCGCCACCGCGGTCGTCAGCCCGGCCAGCGCGCCGGCGGCGGCCATCACGTGCCGGCTCGAACGGTCGGCCCAGCGGCCCCAGAACGGGCTGCTCAGGAACACGCCGAGGTTGCTGGCGACGATCAGCACGCCGAGGCCGGCGAGATCGGCGTCGCTGTGCTCGTGCGCGAGCACGACCAGATACGGCAGCGACAGCGCGCTGCCGAGCAGCAGGCCGCGGCTCAGGTTGAAGCGCACGAAAGCCGGATCGGCGCGCAGCAGCTGCAGGCCTTCGAGCAGCGCCGCGCCGGCGTTGACCGCGCCTTCGGTCGCGCCCGGCTCCTCGCGCATCGTCAGCGCGCAGAGCGCGTTCAGCAGCCAGCCGCCGGCCGCGAGCAGCAGCAGCGCCGCGAGCAGGCCGCGCTCGGGGCGTTCGCCGAGCAGCGGCAGCGTCAGGCCGATCACGAGGGCCAGCACGCTCGCGACGCTGTCGCTCCAGCCCATCAGCGTGCCGCGGCGGGATTTCGCAATCGTCTTGCCCATCACGTCCTTGGTCGCGATCGAGCTGAAGCCGCGCCCGAGCGCGAGCAGCAGCAGCAGCCCGAGCACGCTGGCGACGCCGACCGGCCCGTCGCCGGCGAGCGCGACGATCGCCATGCCGGCCGCGGCCAGCGCCTGCGTCAGGCCGCCGAAGGCCCACGCGTATTTGCGCAGCGCCAGCCGCCGCAGCCACGCCGCCACCAGCAGCTGCGGCACCAGCGTGCCGGCCTCGCGGATCGGCACCAGCCAGCCGACCGCCGCCCCGCCGGCGCCGAGCTGCGCGAGCAGCCACGGCAGCACCAGCCGGGCGCTGGCGATCTCGTCGGCGAGCTTGTTGCCGAGCGCGGCCAGCAGGTGACGGAAGAAGTTGCCGGGCTGCTCGCGACAGGCGCTGTCGGGGATGTCCTTGCAGAGGCGGACATCGTCACCGCCGGCCAGCAACAGAAAGGCGCGCTCGAAGCGCGCCCCGGAGGTTCCGGCGGCCGTGGCCGCGGCAGGTTCGTTCATGCATTCGCTCCCGGTGCGGCGACCGGGAAGCGTTCATCGCGTCCCTTCGCCGTAGCTCGCGAGCAGCAACATTAGCGCCAGCCGCACGACCGCGACCGCCACCACCATGCCGAAGGAGCCGAGGAAGCTGGTGCCGAGCGTCATGTGATAGGCGAGCGCGACCAGGGCCAGCGCGACGAACACGCCGACCGGTCCCGGCACCAGCAGGTGTCCGGCGTAGGCGGCGAGTTCGGTCAGCAGCGCGGCGAGGATGCACCAGCCGTAGTGCTTCTGCGCCGAGGGCACCAGCATCGTCGCCAGCCAGATCACGACCGCGTTCAGCAGCACCGCGATCAGCGCCACCAGCCAGGGTTCGGCGCTGATCGCCGGCGTCCACGAATAGAAGTCGTAGCTGCTCCACATGGTTCTCCGCCTCCGGATGTCGGTTGTACCGGCTCCTGACCCCGCACCGGCGGGCGGCGTTCACTGCGCCCCGGCGCAGCCGCGGGCGCAAAAGCAGACCGGCCCGGAATCCGCGGGCACGGATTCCGGGCCGGTCACGGGC
>NZ_DAOLKE010000181.1:0-7207 GCF_035331805.1 Plasticicumulans sp.
GGCCACAACGCGGTCGGCTTCTTCCTGACCGCCGGCTTCCTCGGGATGATGTACTACTTCGTGCCGAAGCAGGCCGGTCGTCCGGTGTACTCGTACCGGCTGTCGGTCGTGCACTTCTGGGCGCTGATCTCGCTGTACATGTGGGCCGGCCCGCACCACCTGCACTACACGGCGCTGCCGAACTGGACGCAGTCGATCGGCATGGTGTTCTCGCTGATGCTGCTCGCGCCGTCCTGGGGCGGCATGATCAACGGCATCATGACGCTCTCGGGGGCCTGGCATAAGCTGCGCACCGACCCGATCCTGCGCTTCATGATCGTCTCGCTGTCGTTCTACGGCATGTCGACCTTCGAAGGTCCGATGATGTCGATCAAGACCGTCAACGCGCTGTCGCACTACACCGACTGGACCATCGGCCACGTGCACTCCGGCGCCCTCGGCTGGGTGGCGCTGATCTCGATCGGCTGCGTCTATGCGCTGATCCCGCAGCTGTTCAACCGCCGCATCTACAGCACCAAGCTGATCGAGGTCCACTTCTGGACCGGCACGATCGGCATCGTGCTCTACATCGCCTCGATGTGGATCGCCGGCGTCATGCAGGGCCTGATGTGGCGTGCGGTCAACGAGGACGGCACGCTGACCTACAGCTTCGTCGAAGCCCTCGTGCGCATGTACCCGTACCTGACGGTCCGCTTCCTCGGCGGTCTGCTGTTCCTCGTCGGCATGTTCGTGATGGCCTGGAACGTCTACAAGACGCTGCAGGGCGACGAACAGCCGGTGTCCGCGCCGGCGCCGCAGGCCGCTTAAGGGAGACATACCAACATGGCTCATGACAATGCCCCGGCGGTCGGCCACGAGAAGGTCGAGCGCAACATCGGCCTGATGGTCGTGCTGATCCTCATCGTCGTTGCCTTCGGCGGCCTCGCCGAGATCGTGCCGCTGTTCTTCCTGAAGGACACGACCGAGCCGGTCGCCGGCCTCAAGCCGCTGACCGCGCTGCAGCTCGAAGGCCGCGACATCTACATCCGCGAAGGCTGCTACACCTGCCACTCGCAGATGGTGCGTCCGTTCCGCGCCGAGACCGAGCGCTACGGCCACTACTCGGTGGCCGGCGAGTTCGTCTACGACCACCCGTTCCAGTGGGGCTCCAAGCGCACCGGTCCGGATCTGGCGCGTGTCGGCGGTCGCTACTCCGATGACTGGCATCGCACGCACCTGATCAATCCGCGCGACGTGGTGCCGGAATCCAACATGCCCGGCTTCCCGTGGCTGGATACCGGCAAGCTCGACGGCGAACTGACCGGCAAGAAGATGCAGACGCTGCGCCTGGTCGGTGTGCCGTACACGGACGCCGACATCCAGGGTGCGAAGGCGGCGGTTCAGGGCAAGACCGAGATCGAGGCGCTGATCGCGTATCTGCAGAACCTCGGCACCGTGATCAGCAACAAGAGGTAAGCGCCCGTGGACTTCTTCATGACCGTGGTGCGCAGCGTGTTCACGGTGCTGATGTTCGTGATCTTCATCGGCATCGTCTGGTGGGCGTGGAGCCGGCACAACCGCAAGCGTTTCGACGACGCGGCCAGCCTGCCCTTCGCCGACGAGGACACCGCACGCAGGACGGTCGAGCAAGAAGACCGGCGCTGAAGGAGAGATGCCAAGATGAGTCTGACCGTCAGCCTTTACATCACCCTGATCGTGGTCGGCAACACGCTGGCCATGTGGTGGCTGATCCGCTGGACCGCCAAGCCCCGGCCGAACGAGTCGGTGCAGGGTGAGGTCACGGGTCACACCTGGGATGGCGACCTGGCCGAGTTCAACAATCCGATGCCGCGCTGGTGGCTGTGGATGTTCTACCTGACCATGGTCTTCACCGGCGTCTACGTGGCCCTGTATCCGGGCCTCGGCAGCGTCACCGGCTTCCTCGGCTGGACGCAGGAAGGCCAGTGGCAGTCCGAGATGAAGGATGCCGCCGACAAGTACGACCCGATCTTCAAGAAGTACGCCGGCATGGACATCGCCGCCGTCGCCAAGGACCCGCAGGCACTGAAGATGGGCGGCCGGCTGTTCGCGACCTACTGCTCCAGCTGCCACGGCTCCGACGCCCACGGTGCGGTCGGCTTCCCGAACCTCGCCGACAAGGACTGGCTGTATGGCGGGGACCCGGCCACGATCAAGACCTCGATCATGAACGGTCGCCAGGGCGTGATGCCGGCCTGGAGCGCGATCCTGAAGGAGCAGGGCGTCGAGCAGGTCGCCAACTACGTGCTGAGCCTGTCCGGCAAGTCGGTCGACGCCGCCAAGGCCGAGGCCGGCAAGGCGCTGTTCCTGCAGAACTGCGCCGTCTGCCACGGTGCGGAAGGCAAGGGCAACCCGGTGATGGGCGCCCCGAACCTGGCCGACAACACCTGGCTGTACGGCGGTTCGCTGAAGGCCGTCGAGAAGACGATCGCCGACGGTCGCCAGGGCCGCATGCCGGCGCACGCGGACTTCCTCGGCAACGACAAGGTCCACCTGCTGGCCGCCTACGTCTACAGCCTGTCGCAGTGATCGCGGTTTCCGGCCATCGGTGCCGGGCCGCAGCCGCATGCCGCCGCTCCCCCCGGGGAGCGGCGTTTTTTTTCGGGCGAGGCCGGTGCCGCCGGCCGACTGCGCTTCATCACTGCCGCCGGCGCGGCCAGCGACTACGGTAAGCAGCGGCGGAATCCACCCGCATCCGAGACCGCGCCGCACGCATCGGCGCGTCCGCACCCGTCAGGCACCGGAGGCAAGCATCGTGATCACCCGAGTCCAGCACATCGCTTCATTACTGTGGCCGTCGTTCCTGCTCGCGGCCGCCGGCACCGTGATCCTGTCGACGATCTTCGATCCGCTGGCGATCGCGCACTGCCTCGGCGTCACCGGCATCGAGCGCACCGGCACGTACTCGCTCGGCTTCTTCGCGCTGTGGATGATGAACACCTGCTCGGCGCTGCTGACGCTGTACTTCCGCCAGCCGGTGCACACGCCGGTGGTCTGCCCGGTACGCGACTTCGATCCGGACCAGAACTGAGCCGGCTGCGGTCCGGCATCTGCCGGCATTCCGCGAGGCTGCGCGCAAGCCTGTGTTTGCACGACGATTCGTGATTTTTCGCAATGCGGCGCCGTGCTGAAGAAAGCATCATGCGTGCCTGATGAACCGCGCCGCCCCCGGCGCCGGTCGCCGATGTCGAGGACGTTTGCATGACGGCGGAAACACCGAGCCGGCCCGAGGGCCAGGATTCCGGCAAAAGCAGCTTCTACGCCAAGACTGCGAAGATCTACGCGCGTGAGGTCAAGGGCCGCTTCGCGACGCTGCGCATCTATGCGGTGTTCGCGCTGCTCGGCCTCTATTACGGGCTGCCCTGGCTGCCCTGGGATGGTCGTCAGGCGGTGCTCTTCGACCTGCCGGCGCGCAAGTTCTACATCTTCGGCTGGGTGTTCTGGCCGCAGGACTTCTTCTTCCTGGCGCTGCTCCTGATCATCGCGGCGCTGGCGCTGTTCTTCTTCACGGCGCTCGCCGGGCGGCTGTGGTGCGGCTACGCCTGCCCGCAGACGGTCTGGACCGAAACCTTCATGTGGATCGAGCACTGGGTCGAAGGCGACCGCAATGCGCGCATGAAGCTCGACAAGGCGCCGTGGAGCGCCGGCAAGTTCCGCAAGAAGCTCCTGAAGCACTCGCTCTGGGCGCTGTTCGCGCTGTGGACCGGCTTCACCTTCGTCGGCTTCTTCACGCCGATGCACGATCTTGCCGCCCGCCTCTGGCCGTTCGACTGGGGGCCGTGGGAAACCTTCTGGGTGTTCTTCTACGCGTTCGCGACCTGGGGCAACGCCGGCTTCATGCGCGAGCAGGTCTGCCTGTACATGTGTCCGTATGCGCGCTTCCAGAGCGCGATGTTCGACAAGGACACGCTGGTCATCTCCTACGACGCCGAGCGCGGCGAGCCGCGCGGCTCGCGCAAGCGCGGCACCGACCCGAAGGCGGCCGGCCTCGGCTCCTGCGTCGACTGCACGATGTGCGTGCAGGTCTGCCCGACCGGCATCGACATCCGCAACGGCCTGCAGTACCAGTGCATCGGCTGCGCAGCCTGCATCGATGCCTGCGACGACATCATGGACAAGATGAACTACCCGCGCGGGCTGATCCGCTACACGACCGAGCACAGCCTGATGCACGACGTGCCGCACGTGATCCGCCCGCGCATGATGGTCTACGGCGGCCTGCTGCTGGCGCTGACCATCGGCCTGCTGGTGGCGATCGCGCTGCGCGTGCCGCTGCAGCTCGACGTGATCCGCGACCGCAACGCGCTGTACCGCATGAACGACGAGGGCCTGGTCGAAAACGTCTACACGCTGAAGATCATCAACATGGACGAGCGCGAGCACCGCTACCGCCTCGGCGTCAGCGGCGTGCCCGGCCTGAAGTTCACGCAGGACCCGGGCGAGATCCGCGTCGGCAGCGGCGAGGTCTTCGATCTGCCGACCCGCGTCAGCGCCGACCCCGAGGAACTGAAGGCCGCCTCGAATGAAATCCGCTTCGACCTCGTCTCGGTCGATGCGCCGAAGCTCAAGACCGTAACCGCCGGCCGCTTCCTCGGCCCGGCCCGCCACTGACCGCCGGAGGCTCCCCCCGATGTCCGCCGTTTTCAACTCCCCGCCCGCCGAAGCGCGCTGGTACCGGCAGTTCTGGCCCTGGGTGCTGCTCGGCCTGCCGGCGAGTGCCGTCACCGGCTGCCTGATCACGATCTGGATCGCGACGAGCAACCCCGATGGCGTCGTCGTCGACGACTATTACAAGCAGGGGCTGGCGATCAACACCGATCAGGGCCGCAGCGTGCGCGCCTCGGCGCTCGGCCTGCACGGCCGCCTGCAGCTCGATGCCGACAGCGGCCGGATCGGCGTCGACCTCGCCGCCGATGCCGCCGGCGCGCAGCTGCCGCCGGCGCTGACGCTGCGTCTGCTGCACGCGACGCGCAGCGGCATCGACGTGTCGCTGACGCTGGCCGGCGTCGCGCCGGGGCGCTACGAGGCGGCGCTGCCGGCGCTCGCGCCCGGGCGCTGGAACCTGAAGGCCGAAGCCGGGGACTGGCGGCTCGACGGCAGCCTGAACGCCCCGCACGAGAACGCCGTGGCGCTGCTGCCGCTGGTGCAGATGCTGCCGGCCGAGCGCTGAAGCTCCCGCAGAAGCCGCAGCCACAAAAAAAGCCCGGGCGGATGCCCGGGCTTTTTTATCGCGATGGCTGGCGGCGGGGGCGCCGCGGGATCAGGGTTCGCGCATGCGCGAGAGCTGCGCGCGCAGCACCTCGTCGCCTTCCTTCGGGCCCTGCGCCGTGAAATCGAGCGTGCTGTCGCCGGACTGGGTATACGTCGTCGTCAGCCCGCTCTCGTGCTTGCAGCTCAGCGTCGCCGGCGCGCGCACCGTGCATTGCGGCTGCGTCGCCGCCTCGTCGCGGAAGCCGTACATCATGCGCGGCTGCGAGGAACCGGCGCGTGCGATGCGCACGGTGAGGCCATCGGCCTTGCCGGCACCGCGCCAGAGACCGTCGAGCTTCGCAAGCCCGACCGGGTCGGGTGACGACTTGCCGGCCGGCAGCGACAGGCCGGTGCAGCCGGCGAGGGCGGCCGCGAGCGCGGCGGACAGCAGCAGACGGGACGCACGCATCACGATCAGCTCCGCTGCGTGACTTCGAGCAGGTGCCAGCCGAACTGCGTCCGGACCGGGCCGAGCACCTTGCCGACCTCGCCGCTGAACACGGCTTCGTCGAATTCGCGCACCATCATGCCGGGGCCGAACTCGCCGAGGTCGCCGCCCTGGCGCTTCGACGGACACGAGGAATGCAGGCGGGCCATCTCGGCGAAGTCGGCGCCTTCCTCGATCTGGCGCTTGATGTCGAGGCAGGCCGCCTCGGAATCGACGAGGATGTGTCGGGCACGGGCTTTGGCCATGGGGAATCTCTCCATCTGCTCATGGGAAACGGGGCCGGGAGCTTAGCGGCGGTCCGGCGGCTTGAACAGCAAGCGACCGGCGATGCAACGGCCGCGGAGGATATGACATGCCGGACAGCGATCCGTCCCGCCTGCTCGCGCAGGCCGGCCCCCGCCGCGGCCGCCCGCCGCTCGAACGCTGGCAGCCGCCGCTCAGCGGCGACATCGACATCCGCATCGACCGCGACGGCCGCTGGTGGCACGAGGGCCGGCCGATCGAACGCGAGGCGCTGGTGCAGCTGTTCGCCGGCATCCTGCGCCGCGAGGCCGACGGCGGGCATTACCTGGTCACGCCGATCGAAAAGTGGCGGATCACGGTCGAGGATGCGCCGCTGCTCGCCGGCCCGCCCGAGCGGCTCGACGGTCCGGCCGGCCCGCGGCTGCGCTTCACGACCAGCGTCGGCGATGTCTTCGATGCCGGCCCGCAGTACCCGATCGAGGTCGAATATCGCGGCGACGAACCGCGCCCCTACCTGCACGTGCATCACGGCCTGCGCGCCCGGCTGACGCGCGCCGCCTTCGTCGAACTGGCCGGCCTCGCCGAACCGGCGAGCCTCGGCGGCCGCGAGGTGCTCGGCGTATACAGCGACGGCGCGTTCTTCGTGCTCGGTCCGGCCGGGGAGGGCGGGAATTGACGCTTTCGGCTGCCTTCAGTGCCGCTGCGAGCCGGCGTCCGCCAGCCGCTGCGCCAGCTGCGGGTGACCGGCTTCGAGCGCATGTCCGGCCGCGCGCAGGCCGGCGCGGTCCGTTGCCGCCGGATCGGCCCCGGCGGCGAGCAGCGCCTCGACGGCGGCTGCATGACCGCCCCGCGCCGCCAGCATCAGGGCCGTGGTGTCCCGGAACGGCTCGCGCGCCTCGATCCAGGCTCCGGCTGCCAGCAGCCGCGTGATCGCCGGCACATGGCCGTTCTGGGCCGCCAGCATCAGCGCCGTATAGCCGGCACGGTCGCGCGTTTCGGTCAGGGCACCGCCGGCGAGCAGGGTATCGACGACCTCGGCATGGCCGTTCAGGGCCGCCTTCATCAGTGGCGTCCAGTGGCAGCGGTCCACGGCTTCCGGTTCGGCGCGATCGAGCAGCAGATGCCGGACCCGGACGAGATCGCCGCGCTCGGCGGCGCGCAGCAGCGGCGTGCCGCCCTCGGCATCGCGCGCTTCACGCCCGCAGCCGCCGGACCCGGCCACGGCGGCGAGCACGATGCCGGACAGGA
>NZ_DAOLKE010000182.1:0-7184 GCF_035331805.1 Plasticicumulans sp.
CAGCGGCACGCGACCGGCGAGTTCGCGGCGGATCAGGCGCACGGCGTCCATCACGTAGCCGAGTTCGAGTTCGGGATCGGGCACGCCGAGGCGTTCGATCTCGGCGGCGCTGCGCACCGGGTGCGCGAAGCGCGGCCCCTCGCCCTCGGCGAAGGACAGGCCGAGCCCCATCGCATCGGGCACGGTCAGGATGTCGGAGAACAGGATCGCCGCATCGAGCGGGAAGCGCGCGAGCGGCTGCAGCGTGACCTCGCAGGCCAGCTCCGGAGCGGTGCAGAGCGACATGAAGCTGCCGGCGCGCGCGCGCGTGGCGCGGTACTCGGGCAGGTAGCGGCCGGCCTGACGCATCATCCAGACCGGCGTCGCATCGACGGGTTCGCGCAGCAGTGCGCGCAGGAATCGGTCGTTCTTCAGGGGCGGGTTCATCGGCGGGCTCGGCAACACGGCGCGGAAAGGCCGGCAGTGTGCCGCATCGCGCGCCGATCGGCCACGATGCGCCGCCGCAGCGGCCGCCGGAGGCTTGCGGCAGCCGCTGCGGGGGGCGGGAGGCTCAGACTTCGAGGTAGTCGAGGATGCCGAGTGCCGCTTCGCGGCCTTCGAAGACCGCGGTCACGACCAGATCGGAACCGCGCACCATGTCGCCGCCGGCGAACACCTTCGGGTTGCCGGTCTGGAACTGGCGCTCGCTGCCGGCGGCGCGCACGGCGATGCGGCCGCGATCATCGGTGGCGATGCCGAACTCGGCGAACCACGGCTTCGGGTCCGGACGGAAGCCGAAGGCGATCAGCACGGTGTCGGCCGCGATGATCTCCTCGGAGCCGGGCACGACCTCGGGGCTGCGCCGGCCGCGGGCATCGGGCGCGCCGAGCCGGGTGGTGACCACCTTGACGCCCTCGACCCGGCCGTTGCCGACGATCTCGACCGGCTGGCGGTTCCAGAGGAACTTCACGCCTTCTTCCTTGGCGTTGGCGACCTCGCGCTTCGAGCCGGGCATGTTGGCCTCGTCGCGGCGGTACGCGCAGGTGACGCTGGTCGCGCCCTGGCGGATCGAGGTGCGGTTGCAGTCCATCGCCGTGTCGCCGCCGCCGAGCACGACGACGCGCTGGCCGGCGACATCGATGAAGTCGGCGGCGCTGCGCTCGTAGCCGAGCAGGCGGTTGATGTTCGAGATCAGGAAGGGCAGCGCGTCATGAACGCCGGCGAGGTCCTCGCCCGGGAAGCCGCCCTTCATGTACGTGTACGTGCCCATGCCGAGGAACACGGCGTCGTACTCGTCGAGCAGGCTCTGGAAGCTCAGGTCGGTGCCGACCTCGACGCCAAGCCGGAACTCGACACCCATGCCTTCCATCAGCTCGCGTCGGGTCTGCAGCACGTCCTTTTCGAGCTTGAACGGCGGGATGCCGAAGGTCAGCAGGCCGCCGATCTGCGGATGGCGGTCGTAGACGACGGCCTTGACGCCGTTGCGCACGAGGATGTCGGCGCAGCCGAGGCCGGCCGGGCCGGCCCCGATGATCGCGACCTTCTTGCCGGTGGGCTTGACGTGATCGAGCTTCGGCCGCCAGCCGGCCTTGATCGCCTCGTCGGTGATGTACTTCTCGACCGAACCGATCGTGACCGCGCCGAAGCCGTCGTTCAGCGTGCAGGCGCCTTCGCACAGGCGATCCTGCGGGCAGACGCGGCCGCAGATCTCGGGCAGCGAGTTGGTCTTGTGCGACAGCTCGGCCGCCTCGAACAGGTTGCCTTCGTTGATCAGCTGCAGCCAGTGCGGGATGTGGTTGTGCACCGGGCACTTCCACGAGCAGTACGGGTTGCCGCAGTGCAGGCAGCGCCCGGCCTGGGTCGCCGCCAGCTTGGCGTCGAACTGGCCGTAGATTTCGTTGAATTCGTGCCGGCGGACTTCGGCCGGCGTCTTCGCCGGATCCTGACGGCTCACGTCGAGGAACAGCATCGGTTTGGCTTTGGACATGACGATCCGCTTGGGTGAGAGGCGATATCGGGCAGGCACCGCGGCACCGGGGCCGGGGCCCCGGTGCGCGGCAGAGCGCGTCAGGCGGCCTGCAGCAGCGTGTCGAGCAGCGTGGCCAGATCGGCGGCCTTCGGCTTGACCAGCCAGAACTTCGACGCATAGCGGCGGAAGTCGGCGAGGATCTGCCGGCCCCACGGGCTGCCGGTCTCGGCGACGAACTCCTCGATCAGTCCGCGCAGGTAGTGGCGGTGCGGTTCCATCGCCTCGGTCGAGATGCGGTGGATGTCGATCAGCTCGTGGTTGTAGCGATCGACGAAGGTGTTGTCCTCGTCGAGCACGAACGCGAAGCCGCCGGTCATGCCGGCGCCGAAGTTGACGCCGGTGCCGCCGAGCACCGCGACCACGCCGCCGGTCATGTACTCGCAGCCGTGGTCACCGACGCCCTCGACGACGGTGATCGCGCCGGAGTTGCGCACCGCGAAGCGCTCGCCGGCGAGCCCCGCCGCGAACAGCTTGCCGCCGGTCGCACCGTACAGGCAGGTGTTGCCGATGATCGTCGTGTCCTGCTCGACGAAGCCCGAGCCGCGCGGCGGGTGGATGACCAGCTTGCCGCCGGCCATGCCCTTGCCGACGTAATCGTTGGCGTCGCCTTCGAGGATCATGTGCAGGCCGCCGGCATTCCAGACGCCGAAGCTCTGGCCGGCGGTGCCGGTCAGGCGCAGCGTGACCGGCGCGTCGTTCATGCCCTGGTCGCCGTAGCGGCGCGCGATCTCGCCGGAGAGGCGCGCACCGATCGAGCGCACGGTGTTGCTGACCGTGTATGCGAACTCGCCGCCGCGCTTCGCCTCGATCGCCGCCAGCGTGTCGCGCACCATCTGCTCGGCCAGCTCGCCCTTGTCGAACGGCGCGTTGTGCGGCTCGACGCAGAAGCGCGGCTTGTCGGCCGCCACGCCGCCGTCGGAGAGGATCGGTGCCAGATCGAGGCGCGCGTGCTTGCCGGTGCTGCCGGGCAGGATCTCCAGCAGGTCGGTGCGGCCGATGAGGTCCGTGAAGCGCGTGATGCCGAGCATGGCCATCAGCTCGCGGACTTCCTGGGCGATGAACCGGAAGTAGTTCATCACCTTCTCGACCGTGCCCTTGTAGTGGTTCAGGCGCAGCACGTTGTTCTGCGTCGCCACGCCGGTCGCGCAGTTGTTCAGGTGGCAGATGCGCAGGTACTTGCAGCCCATCGCGATCATCGGGCCGGTGCCGAAGCCGAAGCTCTCGGCGCCGAGGATCGCGGCCTTGATGACATCGAGGCCGGTCTTCAGGCCGCCGTCGGTCTGCAGCCGCACCTTGTCGCGCAGGTTGTTGCGCCTGAGCGTCTGGTGCGTCTCGGTCAGGCCAAGCTCCCACGGACTGCCGGCGTACTTGACGGAGGTCAGCGGCGAGGCACCGGTGCCGCCGTCGTAGCCGGCGATCGTGATGAGGTCGGCGTAGGCCTTGGCAACACCGGCGGCGATCGTGCCGACACCGGCCTCGGCGACGAGCTTCACCGACACCAGCGCCCGCGGGTTGACCTGCTTGAGGTCGAAGATCAGCTGCGCGAGGTCCTCGATCGAGTAGATGTCGTGGTGCGGCGGCGGCGAGATCAGCGCGACACCCGGGCGCGAGAAGCGCAGCCGGGCAATCGTCGCATCGACCTTGTCACCGGGCAGCTGGCCGCCCTCGCCGGGCTTGGCGCCCTGCGCGACCTTGATCTGCAGCACCTCGGCGCTGGTGAGATACGCCGGCGTCACGCCGAAGCGCCCCGAGGCGATCTGCTTGATCTTCGAGACCTTCACCGTGCCGTAGCGCGCCGGGTCCTCGCCGCCCTCGCCGGAGTTCGAGCGCCCGCCGAGGCGGTTCATGGCTTCGGCGAGCGTCTCGTGCGCCTCGGGCGACAGCGCGCCGAGCGACATGCCGGCCGAGTCGAAGCGCTTGAGGATCGCATCGAGCGGCTCGACCTGATCGAGCGGCACCGGCTTCGCACCATCGGCCTTCAGCTGCAGCAGGTCGCGGAAGGTCGCGACCGGCCGGGTGTTGACGGACTCGGAATAAACCTTCCAGAGCTTGAAGTCGCCGCTGTTGACGGCGGCCTGCAGCTGCTGGACCACGTCCGGGTTGTAGGCGTGGTACTCGCCGCCGTGCACGTACTTCAGCAGTCCGCCCTGCTCGCGCGCCACGCGCGGGCGCCAGGCACCGGCGGCGAGCGCCTGCACGTCGGCTTCGAGGTCGGCGAAGTTCGCGCCCTGGATGCGGCTGGTGGTGCCGGTGAAGCAGAGCCCGACGACTTCCTCGTGCAGGCCGACGATCTCGAACAGCTGCGCGCCGCGGTAGCTGTTGATGGTGCTGATGCCCATCTTCGAGATGATCTTGAACAGGCCCTTGTTGATGCCCTTGCGGTAGTTCTCGGCGAGCTTGGCCGTGTCCTTCGAGGTGATCTCGCCGGTGCGGACCATATCCTCGATGACCTCGAAGGCCAGGTAGGGGTAGACCATCGACGCGCCGAAGCCGATCAGCACCGCGAACTGGTGCGGGTCGCGGGCGGTCGCGGTCTCGACCATCAGGTTGGCCTTGCAGCGCAGGCCCTCGTGCACGAGGCGCTGGTGCACGGCACCGACGGCGAGCGCGGCGTGCGCCGGCAGCCGGCCCGGCTCGATCGAGCGGTCGGACAGCACGATCATGACCTTGCCGGCCTGCACGGCGGCGACCGCCTCGTCGGCGAAGCGCGCGACCGCCTGCGCCAGACCTTCGGAGGCCGGGTAGTTCAGGTCGATGCGCTGGTGCGCGTAGCGGCCGTCGTTGAGCTTCAGGATCGCGCGGAACTTGCCTTCGGAGAGCACCGGCGAGGAGATCACGAGGCGTTCGGACAGCAGCTCGTCCTCGACGAACATGTTGCCTTCGGCGCCCATGCAGCCTTCGAGCGACATGACGATCGCTTCGCGCAGCGGATCGATCGGCGGGTTCGTGACCTGCGCGAACTGCTGGCGGAAGTAGTCGTACGGCGAACGCGCGCGCTCGGAGAGCACCGCGAACGGCGTGTCGTCGCCCATCGAGCCGACGGCTTCCTGCGCGCCCTCGGCGAGGATGCGCAGCACCTGGTCGCGCTCCTCGAAGCTGACCTGGAAGAGCTTTTCGTAGACGGCGAGCTCGTCGGCCTTCAGCGGCTCGGAGCTGGCGACATCCTTCGGGAAGATCGACTTCAGGTACTTGGTGTTCTGCGCGAGCCACTGGCGGTAGGGCTTGCGCGTCTTCAGCAGGTTGTCGATGTCGGCGGGGCTGAGCAGCGTGCCGGTCGCGGTGTCGACGGCCAGCATCTCGCCGGGCTTGACGCGGCCCTTGGCGACGACCTCCCCGGGCGTGTAGTCGTAGACGCCGATCTCCGAGGCGATCGTCATGTGCCGGTCCTTCGTGATCACCCAGCGCGCCGGCCGCAGGCCGTTGCGATCGAGCGTGCACGCGGCGTAGCGGCCGTCGGTCAGCACGATGCCGGCCGGGCCGTCCCACGGCTCCATGTGCATGGAGTTGTACTCGTAGAACGCGCGCAGGTCCGGATCGAGGTGATCGACGTTCTGCCAGGCCGGCGGCACCAGCAGGCGCATCGCACGGAACACGTCCATGCCGCCGGCGAGCAGCACTTCGAGCATGTTGTCGAGCGAGCTGGAGTCCGAGCCGGTCATGTTGACCATCGGCCGCAGGTCCTGCATCGGCAGCAGCGGCGACGAGAACGTGTAGCCGCGCGCCAGCGCCCAGTTGCGGTTGCCCTGGACCGTGTTGATCTCGCCGTTGTGCGCGAGGTAGCGGAACGGCTGCGCGAGCTTCCACTGCGGCATCGTGTTGGTCGAGAAGCGCTGGTGGAACACGCAGATCGACGATTCCAGCCGCGGGTCTTCGAGATCCTTGTAGAACTCCGGCAGCGCCGCCGGCATCACCAGACCCTTGTAGCCGAGCACATGCGCCGACAGCGTCACGACGTAGAAGGCCTTGTCGCTGTCCATCAGCCCGTAGGCCGTGCGCCGGCGGGCGACGACCAGATGGCGCTCGAACTGCGCCGGGTCCATGCCTTCGGGGGCGTTGATGAAGATCTGCTCGAACAGCGGCAGCGTCTTCAGGGCTTCCTCGCCGCAGCAGGCGGGATCGGTCGGCACGGTGCGCCAGCCGGCGACCGTCAGGCCTTCCTTGCCGAGTTCGGTTTCGAGCAGCGTGCGCGCGGCCTGCGCCTTCTGCGCGTCGGTGTTCAGGAACACCAGGCCGCAGGCATACAGCGAGCCCAGCGTCAGGCCGGCCTCGGCGGCGACGATGCGCAGGAAGCCGTCGGGTTTCTTCATCAGCAGGCCGCAGCCGTCACCGGACTTGCCATCGGCGGCAACCGCGCCGCGGTGGGTCAGGCGGGCGAGCGCGGCGATGGAGGTCTTGACGAGCCAGTGGCTGGCCTGATCGTCCATCTGCGCGATGAGGCCGAAGCCGCAGTTGTCGCGCTCGAATTCGGGCCGGTACAGGCCCTGCTGCTGATTCGTCTGCATCTTTGCTCCGCCTGCAGAGTATGCCGCTAACGTGGGTGACGGCCGGCCGGGGATGCCGGACCGTGGGGGGCTGGCTGCGCATCGGAGCCGGTATGAGCAGGATTCATGCCGGCGGCCAGTGACGCGGACCGCGCAGTATAACGGTGCAGTGCCGCATCGGTAAACGTAAGCGGACAGCGAAGCCTTGACTTTTCCCGCAGCCTGACTCAATCGCGCATGCCCGATGCGGGTGCGCCGAAACGGTGCAGCCCGCGCCGTCAGGGCGCGGGATCGGCGGGCGGCAGCAGCCGGCGCAGCGAACGCACGCTGCGCACCCAGGGCGTGGTTTCGCTGCGCAGCGCCTCGGGCAGGCGGGTCAGGGCCGTTTCGGCCGCCGCCTGATTCGGATGGAAACCGCCGAGCAGCAGCACGTGCCAGTCCTGGCCGTTGCGCCGGGTGCGCAGGATCACGTAGCCGCTGAGGCCGTTGCGTTCGGCGTAGCTGCGCAGCCGCGTTTCGGATTCGGTCGCGGCGAGCTGCACCACCCAGGCCGTATCCGGTGCGCGCGCGAGCGGCTCCGCCGCCGGCTGCGGCGTGCGCGGACGTGCCGGCGGTTTTGCGGGCACGGGCGGCGGGGCGATTCCGCGGCTCCGCGCGACGATCACGCCGCCCTCCGGCGCGACGGGCGCGCCCAC
>NZ_DAOLKE010000183.1:0-1415 GCF_035331805.1 Plasticicumulans sp.
GCCCGAGCGTCGCCAGCGCCAGCAGGCGCATCGGCGCCGTGGCCGGCGCCGGCAGCAGGGTCGCGCGCTGGTCGGCGATGAAGCCGGTATGCACGGCGCCGGCCGCGTATCCGGGGTGGGCCGCGAGCGCGGCGAGGAAGCGCAGGTTGTTCGCCACCCCGACGATGCGGCAGTCGGCGAGCGCCCGCCGCAGCCGCGCCAGCGCGCGCGGGCGGTCCTCGTCGTGGACGATCAGCTTCGCGAGCAGCGGGTCGTAGTGCGGCGTGACCGCATCGCCCTGGCGCACACCGGTGTCGATGCGCACGTGCGCATCGCCCGCCGGCCAGTGCAGGTGCACGAGCCGGCCGCTCGCCGGCAGGAAGTCGCGCGCCGGATCCTCGGCGTAGATGCGCGCCTCGATCGCGTGGCCGTGCAGCGGGATCTGCGCCTGCGCGAGTGGCAGCGGTTCGCCGGCGGCGACACGCAGCTGCCATTCGACCAGATCGAGGCCGGTGATCATTTCCGTGACCGGATGCTCGACCTGCAGGCGCGTGTTCATCTCCATGAAGAAGAACCGCCCGTCGCCGGCTTCCTCGTGCTCGGCGATGAACTCGACGGTGCCGGCGCCGCGATAGCCGATCGCCAGCGCCGCCGTGCAGGCCGCCTCCCCCATCGCCTGCCGGCGCGCCGGATCGAGGCCCGGGGCCGGGGCTTCCTCGATGACCTTCTGGTGCCGGCGCTGCAGCGAGCAGTCGCGCTCGAACAGCGACACGCAGCGGCCGTGGGCATCGGCGAAGATCTGGATCTCGATGTGGCGCGGGCGTTCGAGGTAGCGCTCGATCAGCAGCTGCTCATCGCCAAAGCTCGCCGCCGCCTCGCGCCGCGCCGACTCGATCTGCGCACCGAGCTCGCCGGCGTGCGTGACGACCTTCATGCCCTTGCCGCCGCCGCCGGCGCTCGGCTTCAGCAGCAGCGGAAAGCCGGTGGCGATGGCTTCGGCCGTGAGCCGTTCGAGCGACTGATCCTCGCCGTGATAGCCCGGCACCACCGGCACGCCGGCCTGCGCCATGCGCACCTTGGCCGCGCTCTTCGAGCCCATCGCCCGGATCGCCGCCGGCGGCGGCCCGATGAACACGAGCCCGGCGGCCTCGACCGCCTCGGCGAACGCCGCGTTCTCGGACAGGAAGCCGTAGCCCGGATGCACGGCCTGCGCACCGCTCGCGAGCGCGGCCCCGACGATGCGCGCGGCACACAGATAGCTGTCGGCCGCCTTCGCCGGCCCGATGCGCACGGCCTCGTCGGCAAGCCCGACGTGCAGCGCCTGCGCATCGGCATCCGAATACACGGCGACGCTGCGGATGCCGAGCCGCCGGCAGCTCGCGATCACCCGGCAGGCGATTTCGCCGCGGTTGGCGATGAGGATCTTGTCGAACATG